>JAHIZT010000113.1 GCA_018814355.1 Candidatus Thermoplasmatota archaeon
ATGAAGGAGATGTCCTCTGCTCGGAGACGCTCATCTGCCTTCTTTGCCTCCGCGATGGCATACCTCCTCACGAACGCGGTGTCCGCCACGGCTGAGACAATCATCCTCGCAATCGGGTAGCTCAGGAGCTCCACGGTCGCATCGACCTTGGAGGCCATGGGGTGGTCGTCGATCTTGCCCTCGTCTAGGGCCTCCATCACCCTGTCCCTTCCCAGGTAGCGCGCGCGCTCGTACGCCACTCCAGATACGAGCTGATCAAGCGATACCTCTGAGTCCTTGAGGTACTTTGCTGACTCCTTCAAGAAAGGATACTTCGCCGATGTGACGACATCCAAACCGGGCCTCTCCCCCTTCTGCTTCACTCAAATCAGGAGTTACATACTAGATACTGTCTACTGCACCTTGTGTACATTTCCGATGGTCAGGTGAAACTGCGCTGACGCCAAGGCCTTCGGCTCGTCGAACAGTTGCCAGAGTTCATCAGCGTTAGAGAACGGCCTCCTCCTGACGATCGCCATGGCTCTCTTCTTGCCCACTCCGGGGACTGCCTGTAGCATTGATAGCGTTGCGGTGTTCACGTCCGTGGGATGGACTATCCCCGACAAGCTTCTGATGGCCTGGCTGGTCACGGCGACGTCCACCTTCCTGCCTATATCGACCGGATACGGGACGGATACGAGCAGCGGATAAGTCCCGACCTGCCTCCCGAAGGTCCTGCCGCCCTCTCGCAGCTCCATGTACAAGGATTTCAGCACAGTCCCATCGGGAACTAGCTTCTTGAGAAGCGGGGCGTCTATCTCTGACCGGACGGCGCGCTTGAACTTCTCGAAATTCGCCTTGGAGACGACGCCGGGGAACTCGCTCCTCGAAGGGATCACCTGACGGATGTTGATCCTCCTTAGCAGGAGTCCTTCGGACACTACCTTTCTGAGGAATTCTAGATTGAGCCTGTAGGTCTCCTTCGATTCCCCCTCGAGCCCGCAGAGGAAGTTGATGCCGGGAAGCGCCAAGGGCAATCCGGACGGGCCTCTGGCGGCTCCAATCTCGTTCACCAATCTGACAGCCTCCAATGTCTGATCAGCCGTAGCATTGAGGTTGTTCTCGGCGGCCACCTTGGGGTCTGCAGACTCGAGCCCGAACGCCAATACATTGCCGCTCGTGCAGAACTCAGCGATGGCCTTCGTGATCTCTCTGGACTCCCTCGGATGCTCGGCTATGACCGCAGGGTTCGCATTGTCCAGATGAAACACTTCTGGCCTGACGTTGTCTCTGATCCCTCTCAGGAGCTGTGAGATGGCTTCGGGATTGGGCGTAGGCGTCTCGGTCTCACCGATCTCATCAGACATGTAGCAGTAGACACAAGACTGCGCCCCCAGCCTGAAGTTGCGGACGCCGACTCTCGAAAGCGCATCCACTTCATCCAGTATCTCGGACGGCTTCCGGAAGATCACATCTCCGAACAATGGCTCGATGCAGAACCTACAGCCTCCAGTGATGTACCTCACACAACCGCGATACATCTGGACCTCGGCGATCAACGGCCCGCCGTGGTCGGGGTGGAGAGCGGCAGCTTCCGCCCCTTTGACGAGCCAATCGTTCCATTCCTGCTGAGTTCTCCTCCTCTGGACGAATTCGCCATGAACGACGAGATCGTGAACGGACGCTTCGAAGTCGCTTGATGAGATGTGGTCGAACGCATCCCTGAGCATGGATGGTGCGTGATCAGGATCCGCTCCCAGGCTGGCAGCGATCGTCCCTTTGAATGAAGCTGCAATGGTTGCGAGTTCCCGATTGCTCGCAGGCATCCCTCTCAGATACTTGCCTGGGACGGCGATGTTCCTGATGACGGCCAGCAGATCGGTCTTGTCGAACCTGACAACACCAGCTCTCCACTGGTCTATCGTCGAGTAGCGGACCTCCGCTCCGGCGCTTCGAAGAGATCCGTAAGCTAGTCGCGCATTCGGTGATATGAACGGCGGAACCCCGAGACATGCAGGCTCATCCGTGTATCCGTCAAGGACTAGTGCCCTCATCGCCGTCGAGAAGCCTTTTGGTCTGGTTATATGTTCTGTTCTCGACATTTTCCAAGCTTCAATCAGCAGACCCTGCGAAGGCATCTCTTCTCGTTACGTTCGCAATGTATTAATCGGCGGAATTCTTTGCCGAACAAGCAGAAAACTTCCTGTCAAGTTGCTTGATTTGGGAAACCAAATCGACGACTTTCGAAATCGGACGAAATACATGGGGTAGATTCGAATGGCAAAGAAATCCAAGCCGGCCAAGAAGAAGGCCGTGAAGAGATACGTGAAGAAGGCTCCTGCCAAGAAGAAGGTCTTTGGGAAGCCACTGGAGAAGGTCTCCGTGGATGTGCTGCTGAAGAAGGCGTACGAGCCCGCTCGGCTCGCGATGATCTATCACCCGTTCTACGAAGGGAAGATCGAAATCGTCCCGAAGTGCTCCGTATGGGACTTCAGCGCCTTCGCCGTGTGGTACACACCTGGCGTTGCGGAGCCATGCAAAGCAATCAACAAGGACAAGGACCTGTCATATGTGCACACGAACAGGTGGAACACGGTAGCTGTCATATCCGACGGAACACGAGTCCTTGGCTTGGGCGACATCGGACCTGAGGCGGGACTGCCGGTCATGGAGGGCAAGTCCCTTCTGTTCAAGTACCTCGGCGGCGTGGACGCGTTCCCGCTCTGCCTGGGCACGAAGGACCCTGACAAGATCATTGAGACGGTCAAGATACTGCAGCCATCACTGGGCGGTGTGAACCTTGAGGACATCTCGCAGCCGAAGTGCTTCTACGTACTCGAGAGATTGAGGGCCGAGTGCGAGATTCCAGTATGGCACGACGACCAGCAGGGTACTGGCACAATCGTTGCCGCAGGCGCAGTGAACGCCGCGAAGGTCGTCGGCAAGAAGCCGTCCGAGATGAAGGCCGCATTCATCGGCGCGGGCGCTGCGAATATCGCCATCTCGAGGATCATGCACCTCTCCGGCTTCAAGTGGGAGAACATGGTCATGTGCGACTCCAAAGGCACGCTGAACATGAGCAGGTGCGACGAGACGAGGAAGGATTACAAGGAGAAGCTGTTCATGTGCGAGCACTCTAACAAGGAGCAGGTCATGGGCGGCCCCGCTGACGCGATGAAGGGTGCGGACATACTGGTCGCTGCATCGAAGCCAGGGCCCGGCACGGTAAAGCCCGAGTGGATCAAGGGCATGGCCGATGACTCGATAGTGTTCGCAACGGCGAACCCGATCCCCGAGATATGGCCATGGGAGGCGCTGGATGCAGGAGCGAATGTAGTCGCAACTGGCAGATCCGACTTCCCGAACCAGGTCAACAACTCCCTCGGGTTCCCTGGCATATTCAGGGGAACGCTAGACGTGAGGGCCAAGACGATCTCGGACTCGATGTGCGTCGCTGCGGTCATGGAGATCGCCAAGACGGCCGAGGACAACGGCCTCAACCAGAACTACATCGTGCCCACGATGGACGAGTGGGAGGTCTTCCCGAGAGAGGCCGCCGCTGTCGGCATGGCCGCCATCAACGAGGGCATCGCGAGGATCAAGGCCACAAGGCAGGAGCTGTACGAGAAGGCCGAGGCCATCATCGGGCGCGCGAGGAAACAGACCAAGATGCTCATGAAGACAGGGTTCATCAGGCCGCGGCCAAAGGCCTAAGCTGGAGAAAGACTCGTCAAACCCCTTCCGAAAACCTTTCTTCGTTTCTGGTTTCTTGATTCTCAGAGCAGCCCCATCTCGACAATCTCGACGCTCTGGACTCCAGGCACCTTCGAGATGGCATCCTCGACCTGATCCGCGCCACCCTTCTTGTCGTCAATGACGATCAGGACATGCAGCGCCTTCAGACCGAATGCCAGGGGCCTCTGCTCTGCAGCTCTCAACCTCGCACCGTCAGGCAAGGCATTCTTGATATCTCCTTCGAGCTTAGTGAGGTCAACTTCCAGCCCCTCGGGTAGGATTCTGTACTGCAAACCGACTTCTCCCACGGAAAACACCTCAGGGTCCTACGAATCCGCACTCAGGGCACTTGTAATGGACGCTCTGGTCCCTGCAATTCATGCACCTTCCGATCGTGGCCTTCCCGCAGCTCGGGCACAGGAACGTGGTCTCCATCTTCCTGACCAAGCGGACGCCACATGAACTGCAGATCTTCTCCTGGCTCATCAAGTCTCTTCGACCTCGGGTCTGAGGTAACGACTCCGTATATATAATGATACTAGTGTGACTTGTGTGACGGCGAGGGCTGATACGAATCGGGAAACTACATAGGAGTCCATCGCGATTCAGTTGAGACCATCGGGGGAAAGAAATTTGAAGGGGATCGTAGTATACGACAGCTACTTCGGGAACACGAAGAAAGTGGCAGAGGCAATCATCGAGCAGATCAAGTCTGAGGGTCACGAGGCGGAGCTCCGGAGCGTGAGGGAGGACTATCCATCTCCTCCGCAAGGGGACTTCATATTGGTCGGGTCTCCCAACAGAATGGGCGGAGTGACTGGTAGGATAAAGCGCTACGTGAAACACCTTGATCTCTCGGTATGGAAGGACAAGCCGTTGGCCATATTCACGACCGTGGCCTCCCATCCAGAAGGCGAAGTGACCGAGAAGGAGAAGAGCAGCTACGAGAGGTGGGCTCTGAGAGCTGGACCCAAGCTCAGGGATAAAGCCAAGGACCACGGGCTCAACGCAGTCGACAAGCTGCTGTACGTCGAGGTCAAGGGTCAGAAAGGTCCGTTGGCCGACAACGGGGTTGAGCAGACAAAGCAGTTTGTACACGAGTTCCTTCAGGCAATCAAGAGATGAGGGGCCAGTAGTCCCACTGCAGCGGATATCGAGGATGCTCGCCTTGGACCGTAGCAATGTGTCGCAATCGGAGGGTTCATAATGATTTCCCAGAAATCGAAATTTATACTGCGTTAATTAATTTAATTCGGCCGAAATAAATACGAAAAACCCCCCTGCCGACCAAGAAGCTCGGATTCCAAGAAATCATTATATATGCGAAGTGTCTACACGGCCTGCTAACGCAGCCTAGGGTATCCACGCCGCCCAGGGCCCGTAGCTCAGCTAGGTAGGAATCTCATGCATTTTCGGTGTATTAGACTCCCTAGAAAGAGCATCTGCCTTTTAAGCAGGTGGCCCGGGGTTCGAATGACTATGCCTAACAGACTAGTCTCGGAAATCCCCGCGGGCCCGCCGGGCGTCGTCCAGGGCGAGTCAGGGGAGATGGTTCGGATGAAACGCGCTTTCGCGGCGGATCCCGGGTTTGCGGGGTGAGAGTAAATGGCCGAAGAATTTAACGTCTTGGAGCATGAGCTCGTTCCTGAGCATCATCTCCTGCCGGAGAAGGAGGCCGAGAAGATCTTGAAGGAGCTGAAGCTCACGAAGGACCAGCTCCCGAAGATCAGACTCGCGGATCCATGCATACGCGTGCTCGACGCGATCGTGGGACCAGTGGAAGAGGGAATGGTTGTGAAGATTGTAAGGCGCAGCGTGACCAGTGGGGAGAGCGTCTGCTACAGATTGGTGATTAGGGGGTAGGCCCTTGAGAGAACTTGTTGAAACCTATTTCAGAGAAAGAAGCATTGTGAACCATCACATAGCTTCCTACAATGACTTCCTGCCGACGATAGACCACCCGAACAGCAGGATGCAGAAGATTGTCGACAACGTCCGGTCATCGCCAGACGAGACCGACAGAGGCATCATCAGATTGGATCCAGACCGCACTGAGGGCAAGATAATCGAGATCCACATTGGGCGCAAGAGGGACGAGAAGACAGGACAGATCGACACGAACGCCCGCCCGACGATCACAGTTGCGAGGCCGTTGATCAAGGAGGCCAACGGCGCCACGCACGACCTCTTCCCGATGGAGGCCAGGCTAAGAAACCTGAACTATTCTGCTCCTATGTATCTTGAGTTCAATCTCGTCGAGGACGGCATCGAGAGGGAGCCAGAGAAGGTCCACATAGGGGACCTTCCAGTCATGATAATGTCCAAGAAGTGCAACCTGCACAAGGACAACATAGAGATGGACAGGGAGCCCACTCCAGAGGAGCTGCGCAAGTTCCATGTGGCTCAGGGCGAGGATCTCTGCGACGCTGGCGGATACTTCATCATCGGAGGTACCGAGAGGGCGCTCATTTCGCTCGAGGATCTCGCTCCGAACAGGGTCATGGTCGAACTGAACGAGCGCTATGGCACCAGCCTGCACGTGGCCAAGGTGTTCTCACAGAGGGAAGGTTACAGGGCGCTCACTCTGATGGAGAAGAAGAAGGACGGCATGCTGGTCGTGTCCGTCCCTGCCGCCTCCGGACAGATACCATTGATAGTGCTAATGAAGGCCCTCGGGATGGAGAGCGACGAGGCCATCTTCAAGGCCATCGTCTCCGACCCGCAGATGGCGAACATCGTCTACGCCAACATGGAGGAGTGCCAGAACAAGAAGCTCTACCCTCCGAACGGCATCTACACCACCGAGGATGCGATTCTCTTCCTCGAGCGGAAGTTCGCGACGGGCCAGGCCAAGGAGTACAGGGCGAAGAAGGTCGAGAGCATCGTTGACCGCTCTTTGCTGCCGCACCTGGGCGACACTTCCGATGTGAGGTTGAAGAAGTCCATCTTCCTTGGAAGAGTCGCAAGAACGATACTTGAGCTTGAGCTTGGTCACAGAAAAGAGGACGACAAGGACCACTACGCAAACAAGAGGCTGAAGCTCGCAGGCGACCTCATGGAAGACCTTTTCAGGGTCGCATTCACGAACCTGATCAAGGATCTGAAATACCAGCTGGAGAGGGGCTATACTCGCAAGAAGGGCCTCAAGATATCATCTGCGATCAGGCCCGATCTGCTTACGCACAGGTTGCTGCACGCGTTCGCCACGGGCAACTGGGTTGGTGGAAGGGCCGGTGTCTCGCAATTGCTGGACCGCACCTCCAACATGAGCGCTTTGTCTCACTTGCGGAGGATCACGTCCCCGCTCACCAGGAGCCAGCCTCACTTCGAAGCGAGAGACCTGCACCCGACTCAATGGGGCAGGCTGTGCCCGAACGAGACTCCTGAAGGCCAGAACTGCGGCCTTGTCAAGAATGCTGCCCTGATCATCGATGTCTCTGAAGGGTTCGATGAGAAGGAGGTCATCTGGCTTCTCAAGGACCTTGGCGTCAAAGAGGTCGGGGAGCAGCAGACGACTGAGGTAAGGGTCTACGTCAACGGAGATCTCATCGGTCTGCACGACAAGCCAAAGGAGCTCGCTGAGGAGATACGCCAGAGGAGGCGCTCCGGGCTGTTGTCGTCCGAGGTCAATGTGCGCTTCGACGACAACATGAACGAGATCATTATCAACTGCGACGAGGGCAGGTTGAGGCGACCGCTGCTCGTCGTCCGCCACGGCAAGACAATGCTGACGCACAAGCACATCGAGGACATGCGCTCCGCGAAGACCAGGTGGTCGGACCTGGTCAGAGAGGGCGTCGTGGAGTGGATCGATGCCGAAGAGGAAGAGGACACATACATCGGCATGTTCGCCTACAAGACGCCACAGAAGTGCGAGCACTGCGGAAAGTTCCTGTCAGAGATCGATGTAGAATGGCGGAATCCCGGCGACGAGGGCAAGATCACGCTCGAGTGCAAGTCATGTGGCGGCACGATGCATGTCGATTCTCAGCTCTCCGATGAGCACACTCACCTCGAGATCGACCCGATGGTCATACTCGGCTGTTGCTCGGGCCTTGTCCCGTATCCAGAGCACAACTCGAGCCCGAGGGTCACCATGGGTTCGGGAATGGCAAAGCAGTCGCTGGGCCTGAGCTCCTCGAACTACAGGATCAGGCCGGACACGCGCAGCCACTTGCTCCACTATCCGGAGAAGCCGCTAGTGACGACCAAGGCAATGGATTTCGTCGATTTCAACAAGAGACCCGGCGGCCAGAATTTCGTGGTTGCCATCGTGTCCCACGGCGGATACAACATGGAAGATGCAGTCATCATGAGCAAGTCATCTGTCGATCGTGGCCTTGGCCGCTCGACATTCATGAGGACATACAGAGCTGAGGAGCGCAGGTACCCTGGAGGCCAGGAGGATCACTTCGAGATCCCGAGCCCCGATGTAAGGGGAGCTCGCGCTGACCTGTCCTACAGCAACCTCGGTGAGGACGGGCTCATCAGCCCCGAGACGAAGGTCGACGGCGGGGATGTGCTCATAGGGAAGACCTCACCGCCGAGGTTCCTTGAAGAGGAAGCGGACTTCCTCACACCTCAGAAGAGAAGGGAGACCTCCGTCACCGTCAGGCCTGGCGAGAGCGGCTGGGTCGACAATGTCATGATGACAGAGTCCGAGAACGGCTCCAGGCTCGTGAAGGTCAAAGTCCGGGACGAGAGGGTCCCGGAGCTGGGAGATAAGTTCGCTTCCAGGCACGGCCAGAAGGGAGTCATCGGCCTGCTGGTCCCGCAGGAGGATATGCCGTTCACCGAGGACGGCATGACGCCTGATCTGCTGATCAACCCGCACGCAGTCCCGTCGAGAATGACCGTCGCCCACGTCCTGGAGATGGTCGGCGGAAAGCTCGGCTCGATGGAAGGCAGGTTCGTCGACGGCACTCCTTTCAGCGGCGAGAGGGAGGAGGCCATCAGAGATGCGCTCGTCAAGAACGGCTTCAAACACAACGGCAAGGAAGTCATGTACGATGGCGTCACGGGAAGGAAGATCGAGGCCGAGCTGTTCATCGGCGTCATCTACTACCAGAAGCTGCACCACATGGTCTCTGGCAAACTGCATGTGAGGAGCAGAGGCCCGGTCCAGATACTCACGAGACAGCCGACCGAGGGACGGTCGAGACAGGGCGGTCTCAGGTTCGGTGAGATGGAGAGGGACTGTCTGATAGGTCACGGTGCCGCGATGGTCATCAAGGACAGGCTCCTCGACGAGTCCGATGGGACTCTGCAGTACGTCTGCGGCAATTCGAGCTGCGGTCACATAGCCATTCTCGACAGACGCGGGACGCTGAGGTGCCCGGTCTGTGGCAACAACTCGAAGATATACCAAGTCCAGACCTCGTACGCGTTCAAGCTCCTGCTCGACGAGCTTCTGTCGCTTGGTGTCGCAATGCGGCTGCAACTGGAGGATCTGAAATGAACGTCACCGGCGTAACCAAGCGCATCGCGGCGATCAAGTTCGCGCACCTGTCGCCAGATGAGATACGCAAGATGTCCGCGACGAAGATCATCACCGCCGACACTTACGACGATGACGGCTTCCCGATAGACATGGGATTGATGGACCCGCACCTGGGTGTAATCGAGCCCGGGCTGAGGTGCAAGACCTGTGGCAAGAAGGTGGACGAATGCCCGGGGCACTTCGGACACATCGACCTGGCGATGCCAGTCATCCACGTAGGCTACGTGAAGGAGATCAAGAAGCTGCTCCAGTCGACCTGCAGGTCCTGTGGCAGGCTGCTGCTGACTGGCGAGCAGGCCGACGAGTACAGGAAGCAGCGGGACAAGATGGAGGAGCTCGGAGCCGACACGCTCGACCAGGCCACCGTTGCGAAGGACACTGCCAGGGACGCCGCTGCGAGGACGACTTGCCCGCATTGCGGCACGGTCCAGCTGAAGATCACGCTTGACAAGCCCACCACCTTCAGAGAAGAGGGGCACAAGCTCACTCCGAAGGAGGTCAGGGAAAGGCTCGAGAGGATCCCCGACGGGGACCTGACCTCTCTGGGCATCGACCCATCGGTCTCAAGACCTGAGTGGATGATCCTGACGGCCTTGCCAGTACCACCTGTGACGGTGCGGCCATCGATAACGCTGGACTCCGGAGACAGGTCTGAGGACGATGTCACCCACAAGCTGGTCGATGTTCTGAGGATCAACCAGAGGCTTAGGGAGAACAGAGACGCGGGTGCTCCCCAGCTAATTGTCGAGGACCTTTGGGAGCTCCTGCAGTACCATATCACAACGTACTTCGACAACCAGACATATGGGATACCGCCAGCCAGGCACAGGTCCGGCAGGCCCCTGAAGACGCTGGTCCAGAGGCTCAAGGGCAAGGAGGGCAGGTTCAGGTCGAACCTGTCTGGAAAGAGGGTCAACTTCTCCGCGAGGACTGTGATCTCTCCCGACCCCATGCTGTCGATCAACGAGGTGGGAGTGCCTGTCGAGGCTGCGAGGGAGCTCACTATCCCGATACACGTCACAGAACGCAACCTTGCTAGAGCCAAGGAGATGTGCTCGCGCGGACCCGCCCCTGCGGGACCAGACTACAAGGCCGGTGTGAACTACGTCATCCGCTCGGACGGCAGAAGGGTCAAAGTCACTGACAAGAACGCGGAAACGGTCGCTGAAACGATCGAACCTGGCTATGTCGTGGAAAGGCACCTGGTCGATGGCGACATCGTGCTGTTCAACAGGCAGCCGTCGCTGCACAGGATGTCCATCATGGCCCACGAAGTGCGCGTGATGCCTCACAAGACATTTAGGTTCAATCTGTGCGTTTGCCCGCCGTACAACGCGGACTTCGACGGAGACGAGATGAACCTTCACGTGCTCCAGAGTGAGGAGGCACGGGCTGAGGCGACGGTGCTCATGAGGGTCCAGGAGCACATTCTGTCCCCGAGGATGGGCGCTCCAGTCATCGGCGGCATCCACGACCACATCACCGGTTCGTTCCTGCTGACGCACATGGACTCCAAGTTCACGAGAGAGGAGACGCTCAGGATCGTGGAGAAGATCGGCGATGTCAAGCTGCCGAAGCCCAAGGCGTCCGACGGGGTCGATTACTGGACCGGCAAGCAGCTGTTCAGCCTGGTCATACCAACGGACCTGCACATGACGTTCAAGGCATCCATCTGCCAGAAGTGCCAGACCTGCAAGAAGGAAAAGTGCGAGCACGATGGCTTTGTCGTGATCAGGCACGGGAAGCTGCTCACGGGCACCATCGATGAGAAGGCCATCGGAGCATTCAAGGGTCGCATTTTGGACAAACTGTCCAGGGATTACGGCCCTGATAAGTCGAGGGAGTTCATAGACAAGGCTACGAAGATGGCGATAGGGGCTATCATGGTCAGAGGCTTCACGACTGGCATAGACGACGAGGACATCCCGGACCAGGCCAAGCGCGAGATAGACGACGCGATGACTCAGGCGAAGATGAAGGTCGAGGAGCATGTACAGGCTTACAGACGCGGAGAGCTAGAGCAGATGCCCGGTCGGTCTCTTGAAGAGACCCTGGAAGTGGAGATCATGAAGGTCTTGGGTAAGGCGAGAGACACGGCGGGTCAGATTGCAAACCGCCACTTGGGCTTGGAGAACTCCGCGGTTATCATGGCCCGGTCAGGTGCGAGGGGTTCCATGCTGAACCTGTCGCAGATGGCGGGTGCCATCGGCCAGCAGGCGGTACGAGGCGAGCGTCTGTCCAGGGGATACTGGAACAGGACCCTGCCGCACTTCAAGAAGGGCGACCTGGGGTCCGAGGCGAGGGGTTTTGTAAGGAACTGCTACAAGAGCGGACTGAGCCCTTCGGAGTACTTCTTCCACTCGATGGGTGGCAGGGAGGGGCTGGTCGACACTGCGGTCAGAACGTCCAGGTCCGGCTACATGCAGAGGAGACTCATCAACGCGCTCGAGGACCTCAAGGTCATGCAGGACGGGTCCGTGAGGAACACGGCCGGAACGGTCATTCAGCTCAAGTACGGTGAAGACGGGATCGACCCGACCAGGAGCGTCGGCGGAGACCCCGTTGATATCGACGACATCATCCTGACAGTGCTGGGAAACCAGGGAGAGCTGATCGCCAAGGTCCAGGAGAAGGGCGCCCTCAGCTACGGCATCCAGGATAGGGACCTGCTAGAGACACCATCAGAGGAAGGAGAGGCCGAGACCGAGGAGCCCGATTTCGAGGCCGGCGGCGGCTCAGAGGAGGGATGATTGCCATGACCGCTAAGGATGCATTGGAGGTCTTCACCAGGAAGGGCGTAGATGACAAGACCGCTCAGAAACTCGTGGACGACGGCTACACCTTCACGAAGGTCGCGAGAGCGACTGACAAGGTCAAGAGGGAACTCGAGAAGATGCTCGGTGAGAAGAAACTGAAGCAGCTCCTCGACGCGGTCAAGACCAAGGAGCGCATGCCGAGGAAGAAGAAGGAGAAGCCGCTGAAGAAGCCTGTGTTCTCCAAGAAGACTGTGCTCCCGGTCAAGACGAGGCCGGCGACTCCTCTCGAGACCAAGCTTAACAAGATGCTGGGGAAGAAGGAGAGGCGCCTCTCTCCGCTGGTCGTCAGTGAGATAGCTAGCAGACTCGAGGGCGTGGATGTCCCGGACAAGATCCTTGACAAGATACTCGATCTCACGTTTGAGAGGTTCCAGACGCACATGGTGGACCCCAACGAGAGCGTGGGAATACTTGCGGCCCAGAGCATCGGGGAGCCCGGCACGCAGATGACCATGAGAACGTTCCACTACGCTGGTGTCGCCGAGATGAACGTCACGCTGGGTCTGCCCCGGCTGATCGAGATCGTCGACGCGAGGCGTGTCCCGAGCACTCCGATAATGGAAATCCATCTGGAGGATGCCGTCCAGAATGACCTGGAGAAGGTCAGGAACATCGCATCCAACATCGAGCGCACGACCCTGATAGACATTGCGGATGTCGATACGGACATCAACAGCATGGAGGTCGTTGTCAAGCTCGACAAGAAGAAGATGGAGCGCAAGTCCATCACGCCCGAGGAGGTCCTGAGGAAGATCAACAAATCCAAGGGCATCAAGGGCATGGCGGAGATGCGCGAGGCGGCCATCGTCATCAAGTGCGATGAGCCATCATACAAGAAGCTCCAGAGGATCTCCGAGGACACTAAGGCGTGCCCGATCAAGGGAGTGGAGGGCATCCAGAGGGCCGTCATCAGAAGGATTGGAGGCCATTTCGTCATCTACACTGAGGGCTCCAACCTCGAGAAGGTGCTCGAGATAGATCATGTCGACAAGAAAGGAACAACTACCAACAGCATACTCGAGATCTACGAGGCGCTGGGAGTCGAGGCTGCCAGGAACTCCATCATCAATGAGGCTTCCAAGACGCTCGAAGAACAGGGTCTCACCGTGGACATGCGTCACATCATGCTCGTTTCAGACCTCATGACGAACGACGGAGATGTGAAGGCCATCGGAAGGCACGGCATATCCGGTCGCAAGTCGAGCGTGCTCGCGAGAGCGGCGTTCGAAATCACATCGACCCATCTGCTCCGCGCTGGAATAACTGGCGAGGTCGACACCCTTGAAGGCGTTGTAGAAAACATTATAGTGGGTCAGCCAGTTACTGTCGGTACTGGCGCAGTGAACTTGGTGTGGGCACCGGCGAGCAAGAAGGAAGGTGACAAAGAATGATTGACGTCGTACGTGCTCTGAAGACGGCTGCGACCACAGGCGACGTTAGGTTCGGCCTCGCGGAGACCAAGAAATCAGTCAAGAAGGGAGAGGCCAAGCTCGTCGTTGTCTCGAGCAACTGCCCGGACAAATCCGTCGTTTCAGGCTCGTTGCCGAAGGTTCTGGTTTTCAACGGGACGAACGTGGAGCTGGGGAGCGCCTGCGGAAAACCGTTCCCGATATCTGCGCTGGCAATCGTAAGCCCTGGAGAGTCCAACATACTCTCCGCGTGATGAGTGGTCAGATGGGAGATATCACATTTACCGAGGACACGCTCCGATACATCTCTCTTTTCGAGAAGATCACGGGCACGCAGGTCAAGGACTGCCTCGAGACCGAGGAGAAGCTGGTGTTCGTCGTAGAGAAGGGCCAGGGCAGCAGGGCCGTTGGCAAGAAGGGGGAGAACGTCATCCGCCTCAAGAACCTTACGGGGAAGAACATCCACGTGATAGAGTACTCGGAGGACCCTGAGACATTCATCAAGAACGTATTCCACACTTATTCCGTTCAGAGCGTCACGATCGAGGACCGGGGAAACATCATACACGCGACCGTTACCGTGGACCCGAAGGTGAAGGGGAAGGCCATAGGCAAGAACGGCAAGAATCTCAGGATCGCCCGCGAGGTCGTGAACAGGCACCACAACGTCCAGAGCATCAGCGTCGCTTGAGCGGCGTCCGCTCCACCTCGAGCCTGTCCGCAGTCGGATATTCCTCAACTATGTACGCGGGCGGTTCAAGCTCGTCCGCAATCTCCTCCAGGATCCATGGAGCGATCTCTAGCCTGTTCTTCTCGTAGTCGCTCCAGATCAGTCTGCCGGGGACATCGAATGTCTTCATTATCCAGGCCGCGGTCATGGATATGTTGTCGGTCTCGATCACCCCTTTCAGCAGGGTGCCGTCTCTCGTAAGAATCTCGTGCGGTCTGGCCACGTTCCTCGCCCTTCTCATTATCCTGCGCCTGAGTTGGACGCCGTCCTTGAAGGCGGATGAGCAGTAGTGAAGCGGAATGTCTGTCTCGAGGTGGAGAAGGTTAAGGGCCAGTTCCTCGCTCCCACTAACACCGGAAGATATGTCGTTCTCCTTCTTTGTGTCGAACCCTAACGCCCTGAGCGACCGCCAGTTGGTCTCCGAGAACTCGAGCTCGTTCAGGTTCACAAAGTCGAGCTTCGCAACATCGGCGAACGATATCGCGCTCACCAGATCGTCAGTCTTCCCGGGGATGACAGGAATCTCAAGACCGACCTTCATGCCGAGCTTCTTCGAAAGCGCCGCCGCCTTGGCGAATTCGGTCTTTTCGAGTCTCTTCCAAAGGCTCATGGGCGGATGGAACCTTATCTCATCCAGGCCGGCCTTTGCAACGCGTCTGATCTTGTTGGCGTCCGTGCTCGAAGTGTATAGGTGGATTTGATGGCGTTTCCCGAATCGTTTCTTCAGCGACTTGATGCAATCGACGGTCCGGTCAATGGCCTCTAGCGGATCGCCTCCCGTAACGCCCGTCCCGAGAGCATCCATGAGCTCGGCCTCGTCGATCACTCCTGAGGCATCACTGACCTTGCGCTCGTTCGCGAAGAAGACGTCCTTCCCCCGTTTCTCGGCGGACAAGGGGCAGTAGCAGCATCTACGGGCGCATCTGCCAGTAACGAGCAGCACCAGCTTTGCTCCTTTCTCGCAGAGGACGCAGCCCTCAGGAAGCCTTCCCGTGTGCGCCGACCCCCTTGGCATCTTCTTGACCTTCTGCATGCAGTTCGTATGAATCTCGGGGTAGTTGAAAAGATGTGCCGCCGGCAAGGCCTGTGAAGCACGCAAAGATTAACCAACCGACCGACGATATACCGCGCGGGGAGGCACTCATGCAGAAGAAGACCAGGATAATCCTTGCACTGGATGTCACATCGCACGCAGACGCACTGCGTGTGGTCGACGCCGTCAAGGACTATGTGGACGCCATCAAGATAAACTGGCCGCTGATCCTCGCGGCCGGACCGGACATCATACAGGAGATGTCCAAGGTCAAGGACGTCATATGCGACTTCAAGATCTCCGACATCCCGAACACTAACAGGCTGATCGTCGAACAGGCGATGTCCAGAGGCGCGAGCGCGGTCATATGCCACGGTTTCGCCGGAGAAGACTCGGTAAAGGCGTGCGTGGACGCCGCCAAGGGGCAGGTTTTCGTCCTGACGGAGATGAGCCATCCGGGCGGGAAGCAGTTCACGGCCCCTGTCGCGGACATGCTCGCAGCCATTGCTAAGGCTGCAGGCGCCAGAGGAATAGTCGCCCCCGCAACTCGGCCGGAGAGGGTCGCCGTGCTCAGGAAGATCATAGGGAACTTGGAGATCATCACTCCAGGCGTAGGGGCACAGGGAGGCAAAGCATCAGATGCCATCAGGGCTGGAGCCGACTACATAATAGTTGGAAGGGCCATTTACGAGGCCGCGGACCCCAGGGACGCTGCCAAGAAACTGGCCGACGAAGTCAGGGGAAGTACTTGAGGACGGGCATGGTCAAATAACCATGTTCCAGACGATGACAAATATTGACATGCCAGATGACGCGTTTCTCGATGTCGATTTCCCCCTCCCTCGCAGATAACGTATATATAGCACTCTCGGTATCGGTGAGCTACTATCACCAGGTGGCATAATCTTTGGCCGAGGCAAGGGAGATCCCTGCTAGGTCCTTTCTGTCCATCAAGAGGGGGGACGGGAGGCCGAGCGAACTAGGGAAGTGGTTCAGGGCGAATTGGGCTGCCCTGGCTATGCTCTTCTTCATCTTCACTCTTGCGTTGTTCATGCGTTCGTACTTCGGCTACGAGATGGCCTCCGACAACGGATACATCGTGTCTGGTGGCTCCGACTCATACTACTGGCAGCGCATCATCGACTACTCTGCAGATACAGGCAAGCAACTGTATTGGGACCCGCTGATTAACTACCCGGACGGGATCAGGAACCCGCGTCCACCTCTGTTCAGCATGTCCGTCGTCGTACCCGCCGTGATCGCCCAGGACGCCTTCGCGTCGCTTCACGATTCTCTGGGCTGGACATTCATGTGGTCCACTGCATTCTGGGGCGCACTGACCGTCATCCCGACCTTCTTCGTCGGAAAAGAGGTCTTTGGCAGAAGGGCGGGGCTGGTCGCGGCCTTCTTCCTGGCGATCATGCCGAGCCATGTCCAGCGGAGCGTGTTGTCAAATGCGGACCATGACTCGTTCATTCTGTTCTTCATAGTCCTCACGTTCTATTTCCTGCTCAAGGCCGTCAGTGTCCAAGACCATAGGAAATGGGTCGAGAATTGGAGGAGCCTGAGAAGCATAAAGGGTGGTCTCAAAGACTACTTCAGGAACAGTAAGACCGCAGTGCTGTATGCCTTCATCGCGGGAACGTCCTTCGGCGCGGTCATCATGGCCTGGGTCGGATTCGGCTATGCTGCGGTCCTCATCCTGGCGTACTATATCATCCAGGTTTTCCTGAACAAGTTCAAGAACACCGATTCATTGAGCGTCACGCTCATCGTTATGATCGCAATGGGTTTCGGATACCTGATATCCTTCCCGGTGTACTATGAGCAGACCCTGATTCAAGTCAGATTCGATGTCCCTGTTTACCTGTTCCTCGCCTCGATGTTCTTCGGGATGATGTTCGTCATCTCGAGAGACTTCCCCTGGACCCTGACACTGCCTGCAATAGTGTCGATTCTGATTGTCGCAGTGCTCGCGATTAACGTTGTCGATCCATCACTTGGCCAGGCTATCTTGAGCGGCCAGGGATACTTCGTCAAGAACAAGCTGTACTCCACAATCGCAGAGGCGAAGGCCCCGATGTTCAGCGAGGTCGCCATGGGGTTCGGGATGGTCACATTCTTCATGTCTCTGATCGGCCTAATCTGGGCCATCACCAGGCTTCCGAAGCACGCGACTGCGCCGTACATCTTCATAGTCGTCTGGCTCGGTGCCGCCATATTCATGGCAATCTCCGCTGGCAGATTCATGTTCAACGCGGCACCTGCGTTCGCCATTGCGTCCGCCTGGGTGTTGGTCGTGATCGTCGATAAGCTCGATTTCAACAGCGTCCGCAAGTCGCTCGTGGGAGCCAGTGGCTCCTACCTGCATGTATTCAGGAAGAGCGTGAAGGTCAGACACGTCGTCGGCGCTCTTTTCCTCGCCTTCATGGTCGTCCTGCCCAACGTCTGGTATGGAACCGACGCAGGCATCCCGTCCGAGCGCAAGGCCGCGCTTGACAACGAGATATACTCGAGCTTGCCTGATTTCATGAGGCCCGGATCGTACGATCAGGCGAACGGCACTGTATGGTACTTCGGGGCATTCGGCTACTCTCTCCCGCTGCCGAAGTACTACTTCCCGACCGCATGGGCTTGGTTCGCGGATCGTGATTCCGATATACTGCCGGAGTCCCAGCGGCCTGCATACGTGTCATGGTGGGACTACGGATTCGAAGCCGTCCAGGCGGGCAAGCACCCGACTGTGGCAGACAACTTCCAGAACGGTTATCAGATCACAGGTAACATCATAATGTCGCAGAGCGAGGCCGAGGCAATCGCGTTGTTCGCCTACAGGCTGCTCTCAGCTGGGATCGCTCACGACCCGCTCGTGAAGGACCAGCTCTACGCCCTGATGGACAAGTACGATATCGACAAGGACCGGATGAACCAGATCATGTTGGGCTCGGGCAGGCAGCTTGCGGCTGAGATACTGGCGGATCCATTGGTTTATGGCCCGATGTCTGAGGATATCAGCGACGCCAACGCGAGGATAGTCACCGCCAGAGTTGAGCTCACGAAGCTCAGCCTCGACGACCTCGTCAGCTTCTACGGCGAGGTGTGCGATGTCACGGACTGGGAAATAAGATACTTCAGCGTCGACTCAAGAATGTTCCCGCGCTCGGGTCAGGACACGGGCATCTTCTACGCTCCTGCGAAGCTCTCGGACAGGCGCATCACTAGGGGCTCCACTCCGATTGACTTCTTCGAGATCAAGGCGATCGACATCTACGGTGCGTCATACGCAATCGAGGATGTCACCTCTGACATGCAGATAATCGATTACCAGCTGGAATACAAGGACATGTTCTACAAGAGCATGTTCTACAGGGCCATGGTAGGCTACTCTGGCACGGACATCGGCCAGACGAACGACGGCATACCTGGGCTATCGGGATCGGCGAGTGATTATACGCCTGCTCCTGGCTGGAACCTGACACACTTCAGGGTGGTCTACAGGACCGCTTACTACAACCCGCTCACACTCGACAACCCCGACTTTAGAGAGGGCTGGAGGGCCATCAGCTTCGAGGAGGCCGCTGTACTCAAGGAGAAGATCCAGGCGGGCGAGGCCCAGGGGTATATCGACGATTCCGCGTCGAACTACTACAGTGCTGGTGTGGTCTTCTTGGAATACTACAAGGGTGCCTACCTGAACGGCACTCTGAAGACAGAGCAGGGCTACCCAGTGGCTGACATCAGCGTGACCATCCAAGACGAGTACGGGATCCCTCACATGGTGACCAAGACGGATGAGAACGGCCATTACTCGCTCCTGGCTCCGTTCGGAAATCTCACGCTGACATTCTCGGGCGGCAGCACCAACAATATCGGATTGAAGGGCGCGAACACTATTGCGACCTTATACCTCAATGTCACCGACGACCAGGCCATGAGGAAGTCTCAGGATCTGGACGATGATGGTGTGATGGACTACATCATAACCAAGGATTTTGTCATGAAAGGCACATCGATTTCAGGAGACATCTTCTGGGACCTCAACAGCGACGGGAACTACACTGCCGACAAGGACGAGCTGATTCCTGCGGTGACGGTGTACATGACCGAGCTGAAAACGAACACAAGCCTCGTGGTCAACGCCTCTGACGGTTCCTTCGACGAGACGATGCCCCCGGGCCAGTACGAAATTTTCGCAGACTTCCTCCGTCTGAACCTGACGATGGGCCATTTGGTCAATGTCACACCAGGCCAGAAATCTGTCCAGAAGCTCGCCATGAAGGCGAGCGAGCTCGTGGGGACGCTATTGAGGACCGATGGCCTTCCAGCTGAAGGCGCCGCCCTTGTCATCGTGGACACATACACTGGCCTCAGGAAAGAGACCACGACGGACAATAATGGCAACTTCACATTCTCAAGGATCACGGGCGGGAACTACATCCTCAACTATCGGGACGGAGGTGAAGTGGTCTACAACAACCGCTTCGCAATCTCCCCAGGAGATACACTGCAGAGGACATTCACACTCGTGGCGGAATCCAAGATGACATACAGGATTGTAAGCGGTGGCATGCCTGCATCGCACGCCGTCTTTATGGTCTCGAACAACTACGATCAATCCACGATCGTGTCCGGTCTCTCAGACGCGTATGGACTGGTCGAAGTTACGATCCCGAGAGGCGTCTGGACTCTATATGCCACTTCCTTCGACGGAACCAACAAGTATGCAGGGGCAACCGTCATCGACACCACGATGACAGGTTCTGCATCGGGCACGCTCACATTGGACCTCGGGGCAAGTAGTGTGGCAGGGACTCTCAGGAGCCCCAAGGGCTTGCCGCTGAGCGACACCTACTTGGTGTTCGAATCCGCAGACGGCGCAAGAATCCCTGTCATGACCGGAAGTGGTGGGTCCTTCAACATCGTGCTCCCGAGCGGGACATACAAGGTTACGAGTGCGAGCATTAGCGAGCAGGGCATACTCTCCGACACGGTCGTCGTCAAGTGGCCATCCACCACCAGCCTCCAGTTCACGATGAGCAGCGGCGTGCTCGTCACCGCCACCGTCTGGTTGGACAAGGATACCTCAGGGGGATTGATGCCTTCTGAGCGCGCGATCCTGTCAGAGCTCCGGGTCACAGATTCAGGAGGAAGGACGCAGACGACGATGACCTCCTCCGACGCCACCTTCAGTATGGTTTTCCCCGAGGGCTCCCCGGCCACGGTATCGCTAGGAGTCTCGGGATATTCTCAGTGGTCCCAGAGCATGACGCTTTCAGGCGGCAATCCGTCGTTCGACCTGGTCGCTACGCCGGACCTTCTGTCCGTCTCGGGCCTGGTCACATATGCCGATGTCGGCGTGAGGGGAATCGAGGTTTCCTTCGTGCCAGACAATGTGCTCATGTCAATCGTCAAGACTACCACTGGTGCTAACGGGTATTACAGCGCCCTCGTACCACCATCGTCCTACAGAGTTGTGGTCGACCAGGCCTCGACGCCTATGGGCGGCGAGAAATACATGTTCGACCAGTCAGCGACGTTCCAGCCCTCCGGATCCGGAGCCGCGTACGATATCCAGCCTGTCAAGAAGGTCGAGATGTACGGCAACCTCTTGGGCGCATCCACCAGCATTCAGCTCAGACTCAGCGGGCCCGAGCAGAAGAACCTGACGCTCTCGTCCATAAACTACCATGTTTATCTCCTGCCAGGCACCTACTCTGTGTACGCTTCCGGCAAGACAGGAAGCGACACATTTGTCAACACCAGCCTCGTGGAGCTGTCGTTGACATCACGCAACTTTGACTTCAACCTCCAGAGGGCGCATGCGCTCTCGGGCGTCATCAGGTTGGACTCGTCGTCTGTTACCAGACCGGTGACGGTACTGGCTACAGCCTCTGGGGGCGAGGTGATCACCGCTCAGTCCGACACGGCTGGCAGATACTCTCTCCAGCTGCCTCCTGGATCCTATTCGGTTCTGTATCTGCTCGAGGACGTGATGACGGAGGGCTCGAGATCGGTCTACATCCAGTATTCCTCGTTGCAGACTGTCACAATGGGTTCTGTGGACATGGGCGTAAGCCCGAGCCTGACTCTGGAGCTCGACAACACGACCTTCCGCGGGACTGTGGTCGGCCCCGACGACACGCCGGCCCAGGCGTACGTCGAGCTGATTGCTAACAGCAGGTTCGGTGAGAGCGTCTCGTTCATGACGGACGCCTTGGGCGTGTTCGATGAGAAGGTCCAGCCAGGGGATTACACCATCCATGTCACTAGGCTCCAGGACAAGAGGTCTTACCTGTCGACGGTGACCCTCACCAGGAACATCCCGAGAGAGCAGACCATAGAGCTCGCTGACGGACGCTACCTGACTGGCACAGCCTTGATCGGCGACCAGGGAGCCCCTCTGGACTTGTCGCTATCTAGCGGCTCTGCAAAGCTGAATCTAGCGTCGGCCGACGACGGCTCCTTCATGGCGCTCGTGCCCGGCGGAGCGAACTATACTATCGCATCTTCAACAACGAGGGTCGAGCATAGCATGAACGTGTCCTATTCCGGTTCTTCCAGGTTCTATGTGGGCAACACCGACATTTTCGTGGAGTTCGAAATGAACAGGGACACGAAGCGCGGCGTGTCTGTCTCTTGGGATAGGGCTCTGACACAGTCCGCGGCCCCAGGGGTCAAGGTGACATATGCGGTTACAGTCGTGAACACAGGGAACATCGAGGATACGTTCCTGGCGACTTTCACAGGCACAGGGTTCGATGTGTCGTTCTCACCGTCCCAGTTCACGCTCGACTTCGGGACCAACAACAAGCAGACGATGATGGTCGATGCTACGGCAGGCAACACGCTCCCGGCGGCGGATATAATGGTGATATGCCTTGTGCGCTCAAAGACACTGAGTTCCACGAGGGCCGACCTGACGCTCTACGTTGACATTGCCCAAGTGCACGGCGTCCAGGTGACCAACCTTAACCAGTCCGCGCCAGTCTCCTCGGCCAATACCATCACGAAGTTCAGGGTCAACAATACGGGCAACGCGCCCGATGTCATAGCAGTTTCAATCGCAAACAAGGATGCATTGACGTCACTTGGCTGGACTGCTCAGATCCTTGATCCAGACACCGGCCTGGTAGTGACGACTTTCAATCTCTCTGCGTTCGGCTCGAAGGAGCTCAACGTCAGTTTCACATCCATCCGGGCCGACGCCGATCCGTCCGCCCAGGCTTACGTGCTTGCATCCTCGACACTGAACGCGGGCGTGAGCTTCTATGGCTCCGTGCCGGTCATGGTCCCAGATCTGTCAATGGGCCTAGGCGATATCCAGGTGTCAAGGAAGGATATCTTGTACCAGCTCGACCTCAGCAACCTGTATGTCAACACGGGCCTTGTTGTGGCGCTGGGGGTACTCATGGTATCGTTCTTCGTGCTCCGGAAGAAGAAGGGCCTCGGGGGAGGTGCGAAGAAGTGAGCCTGCGGATCTCTATGACCAGGATGGTAATCGCGGCTTCGCTCATGCTGCTACTGGCCATGCCCTCTGCGGCGATGTTGCAGCTCGCTCCAGATGCCAGAGCCTATAGCGGGATAACCATCGACCTGGACCGCCCGGCGTTTGCCGGGAAGGAACGGACGGTCCAATGCACACTCACTGTCGCGGGCGGTCCCGCCAGCGATTTGTCGGGCAACTACTCCTATAGAATCGAGATCACCGGGAAGAACACGACGGGCTCGTCGGCTACCCCTAGCTCAGGCACGTCGCTCTCGGGCGTCTGGGGGCTCAGCATCACGATGCCCGACCGCGCCTCTCAGACCATCAAGATCAAGGTGAACGCATCGTCCAGGAATGTGGCCACGAATGAGGTGAAGTACCTGGAGAACGAGTTCGCGGTCAAGGTCGTTGACCCCATCGTCATCAGGGCGGAGATTTTCAACAACGGCCCTGTGGACGCTCTGAACGTAACTGCCAAGTTCTTCGCGGACGGCGTGCTACTGCACACACAGACCTTCAATCTGTCAGCCAACTCCTTGACGGCCCTGATATACAACTGGACTTTCCTGAAGATCAAGGAGGGGAAGCATGTCATCACCGTCTCCATCGACGACTCCGGCAGTGTGGTGGAGTTCAGCAATGGGAACAACATGTTCTCCCAGACGTTCTATGTCGAGCAGACCAGCAACCCAATAGGCGGCGTACTGACGATTGCGGTGATCATATTGTCCGTGTTCGTCGGGCTGATGTACCTGCAGAAGCCCATAAGACGCAAGAAGTAGTGGCCTGAAGGCAAACCGCTCCGCATGTCACCTGCATTCTTTTGGCATAATATCATATACAGAGGCGACTTTACTTCGCCAACCAAAATGGAGCGATGACCTTGTCAGAAGGTATACTTGAGATAAACGACTCGAACTTCGAAGCCACCGTGAAGTCATCCGCAAAGTTGGTTGTAGATTGCTGGGCACCCTGGTGCGGCCCATGCAAGATGCTGGCGCCAACGTTCGCTGCGCTCGCGAAGGACTACAATGGAAAGGTGGCTTTTGCGAAGCTCGATACGGACGAGAGCCCGAAGACCGCGATGGCGCTCGGGATTCACAGCATCCCGACCCTGATATTCTTCAAGGACGGGAAACAGATCGATACACTGACCGGGGCTCACCCGAGGGCCAACATCGAGGCAGTGCTCAAGAAGCATTTCTAGCGCCACATCAGGCCTTCTTCAGGACCTCTTCGATCTTCTCATGCAGGTTCCTAGCGCTCGCGGCGACGGCCACCTCGCCTCTGGTCTTCTCCAAGAGGCTCCTGGCGACGTCCTGCTTGTGCCGCAGAGGGACTATCGCCTCGGGGTAGTCGAACCTCATGATGGCCGTGAACACGTCCTCCATGAGCTCGAGGAAGTGATTCGCCCGGGCTATCTTCCCAACCTTCAGCTCATCTAGGCAGAACCTCCTTAGCTCGCCGACGCTGTCGCCTAGCCCGAGAAGGTACGGAACGCTGCCGATGCCCAGATCCTTGGGGGACGGAACATCCGCCTTGTCAAGGATGGATATGATGATCCCCACCTCCGAGTATTCCTGGAATGCACTCTCGACATATCCGGCATGCGCAAGCCCCGGATGTTCAGCAAGAAGGCTGGACAACCTCGAAACCTCGTCTTTGAGTTCGTCCAACTGGACCTTTGTGTCTTCACTGCGGTGGATCCCTCTCAGTATGTTCCCGGATAGTCGGACGACAGCTCTGGACGATTTGAGAGCGACCTCCCTTATCTGGTCCTTCTCGTCGAGCTCCGTTTCGATCTCTGATGTAACTTTCTCGAGGTTCTTCAAACGCGTCCGCTCCTGATGTTCTGCATCCTTGCGACCTTGGCATCGAGCATGGCCTTCTTCGCGATGTCGTGTCTGACATGTATCCTTCCGCTGATGTGACCTAATGCCTTCTCAGCGATCTGATCCGCCTGTTCTATTGAATCGGCGATACCAACTACCCCGACGGATCTGGAGGTCGTTGTGAATATCTTTCCATCCTTCTCGTTCACGCTCGCGTAATAGAGCAATGCGCCCTCATTGGCGATCGCGTTCTCATCGACCTTGATCTCCTCGCCGGCCAATGACTTGGTGCCATAGCCCTCGGGGACCACGTATTTGCACACAGACGCCTTCTTCTGGAACTCAGCGTGGCTCCTTGAGATCCCACCCTCAGCCATCTTGAAGCATATCTGAGTGAAATCGCTGCTGAGAAGCGAGAGGACGTTCATTGCCTCCGGGTCTCCGAACCGCGCGTTGAATTCGATGACCTTTGGCCCGTCCTTCGTTAGCATGAACTGGCCGTAAAGTGCCCCGTGGTACTCCGCACCCTCCTTCCTGAGGGCGTTCACGACCTGTTCCATGATCTCGACGGCGCTGTCGTACTCCTTCCTTGTCAGGAATGGAAGGAGTCCGTCGTTCTGGGAGTACGAACCCATTCCCCCTGTGTTCGGACCTTTGTCGCCCTCGTACGCCCTCTTATGGTCTTGAACAGCTGGCATAGGAACGACCCTCCTTCCGTCGCAAAACGCCTGGATGGTCAACTCCTCCCCCACAAGCTTCTCCTCGAGCACTATCTGAGATGATCCGCCAATCCTCTTTGTGAATATCTCATCCGCATAGGCAATGACATCCTGCTTCGTCATGAGGTGTTCTCCGACTACCTTGACGCCTTTCCCGCCCGTGAGACCCGTCGGTTTGACGACGACGTTCATACCCATTCTGTCAAGCGCGAGTTTCAAGTCCCTAGTGTTGTCGACGATCGCGAACTGTATGGACCCTTTCACTTTGTGCTCGGAGAGAAGTTTCCTCATGAAGCTCTTCGAGGTCTCTATCTGAGCCGCCGCCTTTGAGGGGCTGGCAGTCGGCACTCCGGCAGACCTGAGAGCATCGACTAGCCCAACCTCAAGAGGCGCTTCAGGTCCTACTACTGCAAGTTCTACGTCCCTTGTCTTGGCGAACTCGACGATTTTGCGGGTGTCGCTCTCGTCCACCAGAATGTGTGCCTTCGCGGCTTTCGCTATCCCCGGGTTGTTGTTCTTCAAGCATGCGAAAACATCGGCCCCTGAGCGTGCGAGAGCCGCAACAATCGCGTGCTCCCTCGCCCCTCCCCCGACAGCCAGGACTCTCATCGTATGCGACCAGCCGGTGCATCAGGTTTGTGTCTTAATACATTGTCTGTCTTGTCATATTGCTATCAGGATCGCGTCAAGGGACCGTCCAGCGAATGATTTTAAACGAATAACCCTATCTACTGCCAATGAAGTACGCTGGCCTCGTTGGCAAGCTTTTGGATGGAGCAGGTGCCGAGCTGGGCGACGTCATCGAGGTCCGAAGAGGCAAGGATTTCAGCACGGGCATACTGATGCCTCACCACGATTTCAGCGCACCGTTCATTCTTACTATGAAGCTGGGCAATGGATACAACGTCGGCATACACGTCGACGAGGACACCAATATCAATTTGGTCTCGAAGCGGGAGTCGAAGGACCATAAGAAGGTGATACTTCCCCAGGACTCGTCTAAGAAGGACATCGCTGTCATAAGCACTGGAGGCACGATTGCGTCTTATGTCGATTACAGAACGGGCGCGGTTCACCCGGCGATATCCGCAGAGGAGCTCATCTTCTCGGTTCCCGAGCTATTGGACATGTGCAATGTGCGCGCGAAGGTCCTCTACTCGATACTGAGCGAGAACATGAAGGTCAGCCATTGGCAGGGCCTGGCGAGAGCGGTCGCTGACGAACTAAACTCAGGCGCTGTCGGGGTCATCATTCCCCACGGGACGGACACCCTTGGATTCACCTCGGCGGCACTGTCCTTCATGCTCCGGAACCTGCCAGGACCTGTCGTATGCGTCGGGTCCCAGAGGTCCTCGGACCGTCCCTCATCAGACGCCATAATGAATCTCCTGGCGGCCACGAGGATATGCGTCGAAAGCGATCTCGGAGAGGTCGTCGTTCTCATGCACGGTGAATCCTCCGACTCCTACACGTTGGCACACAGAGGCACGAAGGTCCGGAAGATGCACTCTTCCAGGCGGGACGCTTTCAAGAGCATAAATGCGGACCCCATCGTCAAGGTCGAAGGCCCTGAGATGACCTTCATGACGGAGTACCAGAGGCGCAGCCCAGGCCCTGTCGAGCTCAAGGACAAGATCGATGGCCGGGCCAGCATGCTTCACTTCTATCCAGGGTTCGAGGCTGGACACTTCGACACGATCGCCCAGAACGTCAGAGGCGTCGTGATCGCAGGCACTGGCCTAGGCCATGTCTCCGAGGAGATAGTGGGCTCGATCCAAAGGGCGGTGAAGAGCGGCGTTCATGTGTATGTGACGACTCAATGTCTGCACGGTGCAGTCAACCTCAATGTCTACTCCACAGGACGGGACATGCTTGTCGCAGGTGCGGTCCCCTTGGGCGACATGCTCCCGGAGACGGCCTATGTCAAGCTGATGTGGGCCATGGGTCAGACCGAGGATCCCGAACAGGTGAAGAAGATCATGCTGACGAACATCGCAGGCGAGTTCACATCGAGGAGGCAGGTCTGACTTGGATTTCAAGTCTCTGGGCCTGAAGGTGGGCATAGAGATCCACCAGCAGCTGAACACTGGAAAGCTCTTCTGCGAGTGCCAGACGGAGTTCTCCGACGAACACAACAAGGAGTTCGTTAGGCGTCTCAGGCCCACCCAGAGCGAGATGGGCGAGATAGACAGAGCTGCGCTCGAAGAGTCCGAGAGGAAGCTGCATTTCAGGTACCAGACCGTTCCGTACTCGTGCCTGGTCGAGGCAGATGAGGAGCCGCCGCACGACGCAAACAGACGCGCGATCGAGGCATCTTTGGAGATGTCGTGCCTTCTGGGCATGACCTGCGTCGACGAGGTCCATTTCATGCGGAAGATCGTGATAGACGGGTCGAATACTGGTGGGTTCCAGAGGACGGCACTCATCTCGACGAACGGGAGCTTCGAAGTTGCTGGGAAGAAGATAGGGGCGTCCACCATCTGCCTCGAGGAGGACGCTGCCAGAAGGATGTCCGAACATGGAAGCGAGGTGACGTTCCGGCTTGACAGGCTCGGGATACCATTGGTCGAGATCGCGACTGACCCAGACATGAGCACTCCTGAGGAAGTGCGCATGGTCGCCGAACGGCTGGGCTCTCTCCTCAGAGCAACGAAGAAGGTCCGGCGTGGCATAGGCACGATTCGAGAGGACGTCAACATCTCTATTTCGGGCGGTGCCCGGGTTGAGATCAAGGGTGCCCAAGATCTGAGACTGCTTCATGTCTACGTCGAGGAAGAGGCTAAGAGGCAGCTCGAACTCTTGGAGGTCAAGCGTGTGCTCAGGGAGAGAGGCGCGCGTTCTGTCACTCCGGACATCAGGGACCTGACGGCTCTGTTCAGGCAAACCAAGTGCAAGGTCCTCAGGAACGGACTTGAGGCCAAGGGGAAGATCCTTGCGGTCAAGTTGCCCAAGTTTGCAGGCGTCCTCGGGACGACCGAGAACGGCGTGAAGCGGCTTGGTCCTGAGATGGCGGCGCATGCGCGCGTCGCAGGGGTCAAGGGATTGTTCCACTCTGATGAACTCCCAGGATATGGTGTCACGATCGCAGAAGTCGAGGACATAAGAACCACATTGGGTGTCGAGCCTGACGATGCATTCATGTTGGTGGTAGATGAGGAGGATAAAGCCCGTGCAGCTGTGTTCAAGGCGGTCGAAAGGGCCAATGTCGGCATCGAGGGAGTCCCTGAGGAAACGCGGGATCCGCTCCCTGACGGCCAGACTGTCTACAGCAGGCCTCTGCCGGGGAAGGATAGGATGTACCCCGAGACCGATGTGAGGCCTATCCTGATCGATGGAGCGATTCTCGAGAGCATCAGATTGAACCTGCCCGAGCTTCCGGAGGAGAAGGCTGCTAGGTTCATCAAGGACTTCGGAATAAGCAAGGCGCAGGCGGAGTCGCTTGTGAAGGCAGGATATGAGGACGAGTTCGAGTTGCTCGCCGCCGGTTTCGGGAACCCGCAAGCGGTGGCGAGGATATACATCAATACATTCCCCGAGCTGGAGAAGCTAGGCCTCGATCCGTCTCGACTGAGCCTTGATTTGATGAAGGATGTCCTGGCCAGCCTCAAGACAGGCGCGTTCGCCAAGGAAGCCATCCCGAAGATACTGTCCTCCGTGCTGGAGAACGGTCACACCGTCAGCAGGGCGGTCGAAACGCTCGGCGTCGAGACCATAGACACTGAGTTGGTCCGCGAGGTCTGCGATAGGATCGTGAAGGAGCGAGAGAAGTACATTCGAGAACGCGGGGAGAGCAGCCTCGCCCCTCTGATGGGCATCGTGATGAAGGAGCTGCGCGGAAAAGTGGACGGGAAGGTCATCAGCGAGATTTTGCGCGAGAGGATCGAACGCCTCCTGAAGTAGTGGGTTTATCGCTGATCATCATCAGGAAGCTCTTACAGTACTCGATCGCTGCGCCGGGATCTTTGCCATTGTATCTCAAGAAGCTCCGGCAGAGTTCGTCCAGGTCGCTGGGGTCGTTGTACTTCCTTGGTCTGTCCTTCGGCACTGGGTCACTCTCAAAGTCGGGAATCCACAATTGGGAATTGCCCTAATAATACTTGTCGCCACGTTATTTGGTCGAGATTGTCTTGAGCCGGAACCTGTAGGCGTAAATCGATTCGAAGAACATGTGCTGTTCTTCGAGCATCTCGGAATCGTATCTCTCCCTCGCCGATTTCAGAACCGACATGAGCCCGCCCACGGACGATAGGATCATGAATATTCTGCCTCCGGGAGATAGATGCTTCCATGCATCGTTGAGGAACTGGACCGCGGTCTCACATCCTTCGTCCCCACCGGACCATGCTCTCTCGATCCAGCTGGTCGAGGTGGTGGCGCCGGGAAGATACGGTGGGTTGAAGACGATCACGTCATAGTTACCCTGGACCTTTTCGAACAGGTCACTCTTGAATGTATCTATCCTGACAGAGTTCTTGGCGGCATTTCTCTTGGTGCACTCAACAGCGTGAGGGTTGACATCAGCGGCGGTTACTATCGCGCCTAGCTTCGCAGCATGTATCGAGAGCAAGCCCGTGCCTGGACCCATCTCCAGAAATCTTTCCTCCTGGCTCACGTCGACCACCTTTAAGAGGAGGTACGAATCATCGCTCGGGTTGTAGACCTCAGGCCCGACCTCGATCTCGATGGATGTGTCCAGCATCACGGATGGGCATAGGCGCCGAAGCAGGCTTAAGGTTTTACTATACGTAGGTAATCACTGCAGAGCTAGCGCTGAGAAAGGAACCGGGTTAAGTCATGGATGTCTGGGTAGCCGTAGTCTTGATTGCGATAGCCGTCAGCACAGCCTACTCTGCGTGGAGACAGACCAGTTTCTCGATAATCGTGAGCGCGGCCTGCATGTTCGTGTTCATGGTCGAACTGATAGCTGACCAGATCACGACCGGTGGAATCTTGTCAGAGATTGGGTTCATGCCAACGGACCTCACGCATCCAGCTTATCTCTACACTTTGTTGACTTCGATGTACGCTCACGCTAGCTTCCAGCACATCCTTTGGAACGTCATCGGGCTCGTATTCATCGGAATGATATTCGAACAGAGGATAGGCGTTCGTCCTTTCATCTTGCTCTATTTCCTAAGCGGTCTTGTTGGCACCCTGGTGTTCGCTGCATTGCATTGGAATAGCGCCGCCCTGGTGGTTGGTGCCTCGGGAGCCATCAGTGGGGTCCTTGGCGGTTCTGCCAGGCTGTTCCCGAACGAGCGGATTTCATTATTCTTCCTGCCTCCTATGTCGGTCTGGGGCATTGTGGGAATATTCGTGCTAATCCAGATACTGATAGTCCTTACATCGTCGCACATCGCATTCGAAGCTCATCTTGGCGGCTTGGCCGCTGGTATTCTGCTCGCTCCCTTCATCAAGAAGATCCCTCTGCAAGACAGAGCGAAGAAGATGATAGCACCGCCTTCCCTCCGTAGACTCGCCACCACTCCCGAATTGGAATCGCTACTTCAAAGAATAGAGAAGGAAGAGGTGCCTGATGTCAAGAGCGCTTGGATAGAGCATTTCCTTTCAAAGGCGAAGTGTCCTCATTGCGGATCGCCCCTTAAGACCACGAAGGAGGCCATTGTATGCGAGAAGGGACATCTCATATGAGTGACACGCGTGCACGCGTGGTGGTCGTGCGCGAGGGGTTCATCGTCCGCGAAGGTCCGGAGATTAAGGATGCGTCCTCAAGCGTCTCGTTGGTTGAGAGCGGTGGGCAGCGCCTGATCGTCGATACAGGGTCGCCGCGTGACTGCACCGCTCTTCGATCGGCCCTTGGCGATTTAGGGGTGCCGATTGACAGCATAAAGCATCTTGTCAACACCCACCTGCACATTGACCATGTCGGATGCAACTACTTGTTCAGAAACGCAAGGACCTATGCGCATGCGCTGGAATCTCCGCCTGTCGGTACGGTCAAGATAACCGAATCACTCGCGGTCCTGCCAGGGGTCACAATCATTCCGACCCCCGGCCACTCGTACGGCAGCATAACGGTCCTCGTGGACGGCCCGAAGCGGTATGCTATGTGTGGTGACGCAATCCCCACGCGGGAGAACTATCAGAAACATGTCCCCCCGTTCATCAATGTGGATCCCAAGCTGGCGTTGAAGAGCATGGACGCGATCACCAGTTACGCAGATGTCATCGTTCCGGGCCATGGCGCCCCTTTCTATGTCGTTAGAAAGAAGTAAGACGCACTAGTGCAATCCCTTGGTGTCATGACCGTCCCAACGTCTATTCTCGTAGAATGCCCAATCTGCCGGAAGGAAACGATGCACGAAGTGCTCTCTGGGAAGCTAGGAGGTAAGACTCAGACAGTCCTGGATTCGACAGTTCGATGCAGAGAGTGCGGACAGGTCCACCACGCTATCATGAAGGCAGAAAAGCCAATCGCATTGCCGGTCATCATCAGCTGGCTCGAGAAGTCTGAGAGGTCCTCTATCATCCTTGGTCCCGATGAGGCCCTTTCAGTAGACGACGAGGTGATGTGCGGAGATAACCCTGTGCTCGTGACATCGATAGAGTCTAATGGCGCTCGCGTGAGCAAGGCCAAGGCAAGAGAAATACAGACTGTTTGGGGGAAGAAGTTCGACAAGGTAAGAGTCCCTGTTTCCGTCAGCCATCTCGGCAAGAGCTATCCCGAGCACATCCTTGCTGTCCCAGATGAGGAATTCTTCATAGGCGACATACTCGAAGTCGGAAAGCGCGAGGTCGTGATCCATGCTATCAAGATCAAGGACAAGTCTCTCAGGACTGGTGGAGCTGCCGCGAGGGACATAGTCAGGGTGTACGCGAGCATCGTCAGAAGGACTTCTACCTGAGCGTACAAGTCCGCCATCAAGCTTTAGGATGGTGGAGAACATGTCCTGGTCGATGTCTGATCTCGAGGAGGAGCGCAACTGGCTGGTCGACAACCTGGTCAGACGAGGATACGTTACCAGTGAGGCTGTCGAGAGGGCGATGAGACGCGTTCCCAGGGAGGAGTTCCTGCCCCAGGTCATCAGGAGTGAGGCGTACGTTGATAGTCCGCTGCCGATAGGCGAAGGCCAGACCATATCCGCTCCGCACATGGTTGCCATTATGGCCGAGCAGCTGGACCTGAGCCCTGGGCATAAGATCCTCGAAATAGGTGCGGGTTCGGGATATCACGCAGCTGTATGCGCAGAGCTCATCGCCCCTGACGGTCATGTCTACACTATCGAGAGGATAGCATCTTTGGCGACCTTTGCCGAGGATAACCTGAAGAGGACTGGATATGGCGACCTGGTGACAGTCATTTTCGGCGATGGCACGAAGGGGCTCGCCGACAAGGCACCCTTTGACAGGATATTCGTGGCTGCTGGAGCGCCAGACATCCCCGCCCCGCTGACCGACCAGCTCGCAGACGGCGGCAAGCTGCTCGTGCCAGTCGGTGGACGCTATTACCAGGATCTCATCAAGGTGGAACGGAAGGGTAAGAAGCTTATCAAAGAGAACATGGGCGGCTGCGTATTTGTGCCTTTGATAGGCGAGTACGGCTACAGATGATTCAGGGCCGAATGAACTGGAGAATCATCGACAGATCTTTCTGTTGGACTACCACCTGAGCACTGGTCCTCACGAAGTCGTCTGATGGCTGGAACGCGATCCCCAAGCCAGCCCTCCTGAACATGGAAACATCGTATCTCGAGTTCCCAACTGCCACAACGTCCTTCGTCTGGACCTTCATGGTATTCGCCACCTCGGTGACTGCATCTCCCTTGTCCATCAGCTTCACTCTGAGTATGCCTTCGCCTGAGAGCCTGCCAGCCCCGTCCTTGACGAGTCCGTTCGCGAGCTGGGCGTCGACTCCGAGCTCCTTTGAGATCCTCTCAGCGAGCAGGTCGATACCTGCAGAGACTATAGCCGTCCCGATGCCTATCCTCTTCAACTCTCGAATGGTTCTGTGCGCTCCAGGCATTATCGGCACATCGTTCAAGATCTCTCTGATGCAAGCCTCGGTGACATCTGGCTCCGTTTTCTTCCAGAGGTCGATGTCCCTTCGGATGAATTCCAGGTCGTCTATCTCTCCCCTCAGGTAGGCGTAGAGCGAATGGTCGTTGTTGACCCCGAAATGCTTGTGAACGTGGACCCATGAGCTCTCAGTGTCCGCGAGAACGCCGTCCATGTCAAACACTACCAGCCTAGCCACGACCTTCGGATGGCACAAGGCTTATTAAAAGCATGCCGTCATGGTGGTGGTCTAATGATAACACTCATAGGCGTCGGCCACGTGTTTGCCATCTCCGAGAACGTTAAGGAGATAATCCGCTCGAAGCGTCCGGAGGTCGTGTGCCTCGAGCTGGATCCCGCACGATACAATGCGCTGGTCCAGAAAGAGCATACGGGCGCCGCGCCTCTTCAATACAAGTTGCTCGCCTATTTCCAGAGGCGGATGGCGGACAAGTTCGGGACGGAGGTCGGAGACGAGATGATGGCCGCCGTCGGCGCGGCCCAAGAGGTCGGTGCGAGAGTCGCTCTTATCGATCTTGACGCTGGCCGAGTCTTCTCACAGCTTTGGAAGCGCATGTCCATGAAGGAGAGGATCAACCTTCTCTGGGGCGGGTTCGCGGGGCTGTTCGTCTCCAAGAAGGTGGTGGAGAAGGAGATGGACAAATACGAGGGGAACGAGGAGCAGTATCTCGAAACCCTCGGCGAGGGCTTCCCGACGATCAAGGAGGTCCTGATAGACGACAGGAACAAGCACATGGCGCAGCAGCTGTCGTCTCTTGCCGCGCAGCACAAGAACATCATCGCCGTGGTAGGGGATGGACACATCTCAGGCATACTGGCTTCACTTGGGGCGACTGAAGTGGAGACCGTTAGGTTGAAGGACATACGGGCCGGGAAGATTGTGAATCGTGATGCCTCAGAGCACACGACGACATTCTGGTACAACAGCCCCTGAAAAGCATATAGAGTGAGAACGCCCTTTCGAGAAAGCTCAGTTGGTGCACATTTGAAGGTCGTGCTTCTGAACTACACGAAGGTTCCAGACAGGATATGCGCCGCGGCGGCCCAATCATGCTACTCGGAGAAGGGCGCTTCGCAGCTGTTCGACGAGACGACGGACGAGCGTGCGAAGAAGATGATCAAGAAAGTGGTCGGTATGGGCCATCTATCGGTAGTCGAACACGCGTACTTTACATTCAGCGTTGAAGGCGTCTCTCGCTCCATGACCCACCAGCTCGTGAGGCACAGGGTTGCCTCATACTCCCAGCAGAGCCAGAGGTATGTGAGCATGGACAAGGCCGAGTACGTTCTGCCGCCATCGATCCGCGAAGATCCTGAAGCTAGGATGGTGTTCAAGAAATCCATGGACGACTCGTGGAAGGCCTACAGACAGCTAGCGAAGAAGGTCCCGAAGGAGGACGCGAGGTATGTACTCCCGAACGCGTGCAACACGAACATCACTGTGACGATGAATGCTCGCGAGCTCTGGCACTTCTTCAGTCTGAGGTGTTGTCGGAGGGCCCAGTGGGAGATACGCTTGGTCGCATGGAGGATGTTGGCGGAAGCCAAGAAGGCAGCTCCCATTCTGTTCGAGAACGCGGGTCCGGGATGCTTCCGCGGGCCATGTCCTGAGGGCGAATACGCATGTGGTAAACCTTACAAGAAGGGTGAAACGCCATCAGATGATGAGGTACTGGTAGAGAGTCTGAAACCGGTTGCATAAGCCATTCGACCGTCAACAGAGCTTAATCCAGATGGTTCCAGACAGTTCAACTTCCTACCCAACCATCTCCAAAAACCATATATAGGCCCTTCCCCTACCGAGGCTAAACCGGTGAGCCTATGGGCAACATAAGACCGACATACATCAAGAGGGTAGCCATCGAACTGGTCCAGAGATATCCGGAGCAGTTCACCAGTGACTACCAGCACAACAAGATGATGGTGTCTAAGCTCACCGATGTGCGCTACATCTCGATGAGGAACAAGATCGCAGGTTACGTCACGAGATACAGGACGCACTACGAGGCCTAGACAACCTCTGCATTACCTGTTCACTTTTCCGCTTTCAGCCGCAAGAAGATATGTCTATAGATGCGATTCGACCGGTGAGTAACCTATGGAGCCTGCCGTTGAGACCAGATCGCTGACGAGGGTGTTCAACCCGAAAAAGAAGAAAGAGGGCAAATCAGTGCGTGCCCTGGACTCCGTCAACCTCAAGATCGAGAGGGGAGAGCGGTTCGGCCTCCTCGGGCCGAACGGCGCCGGCAAGACCACGCTTCTGAAGATACTCAGCACACTCCTCCTACCGACTTCAGGCAAGGCATTCGTCTCGGGTTTCGATGTAGAGAACGAGTTCGTGGAGGTCCGCAAGAGGATAAACATGGTTTCCGGGGGCGAGATCTCGGGCTACGGCCTTCTGACGGTTCGGGAGAACCTGTGGATGTTCTCGCAGTTCTACGGCATCAAGAGCGCCGTCGCATACGAGCGCATCGACGACATGCTCAGTAAGTTCGGCATGCTCGACAAGAGAACGGAGAAGGTGAGGACGCTATCGACCGGCCAGAGGCAGAAGATGAACGTGATCCGGGGGTTCGTGACCGACCCCGAGATACTCTTCCTCGACGAACCCACGCTCGGTCTGGATGTCAATGCGAGCAGGGTCATAAGGGACTTCATCGTAGACTGGGTCCGCAAGAAGGACAGGGACAAGACGGTCCTCCTCACGACCCACTACATGGCGGAGGCCGACCAGCTATGCGACAGGATCGCGATAATCGACGACGGGAGGATCCTCGCATGCGACACTCCCGAGAATCTCAAGAAGCTGGTGAAGGCGAGCACGACTCTGAAACTCGACGTCACCACGCTGAAGGACAAGCGTGTCCTTGACACCATCCCCGGTATCGAGAAGTTCACTTCGACGGACGATTTGGAGAACAACATCACAAGCCTCAGGTTCGTGCTCAACGACGACTCCGCGGTCTCGGACATCGTATCGGGAGTCATAAGGGGCGGGTCGAAGATACTCGCGCTCAGAAAGACTGAGCCAACGCTTGAGGACGTGTTCATCAAGCTCGTGGGGAAGGGGTTCGAGTGAGTGAGAGCTGGATCATTCAGAACCTCAGAGCGGTGCGCGGTCGGGCATATCCGAGGATCCTGGGCGCGCAGCGAGAGCCGAGCTGGATATTCTTTGATGTGGTTCTGCCGCTTCTAGGGGTCGCCGCCTATGTCTATGTCTACAAGTTCATGAACGCCCCATCCGAATTTGTCGGTTTCGTCATCCTTGGCGGGGCCATGGCGGCCTTCTGGCTCAACATTCTCTGGAGCATGGCGTCGCAGCTTTATTGGGAGAAGGAGACGGGGAACCTGTCTCTGTACCTCATAGCTCCTGTCTCGAGGTTGTCGATCCTAGCGGGCATGGCCGTCGGTGGACTATTTTTCACGACTCTACGCGCGTCCTCCACTCTCATCATCGGCATAGTGGTGTTCAATGTGACGCTCTCGTTGTCAAGCCCGATCATGTTGATCGCAGTCTTCACGGTGACGATGATCGCCCTCTACGGCATGGGCATGATGTTCGCCTCGCTCTACCTGTTGTTCGGCCGCGAAGCCTATCACCTGTCGAGTCTGATGACAGAACCGATATACCTCGCGTCCGGGTTATATTTCCCCGTCAAGGCCCTGGGATATTGGGCCGCTGCCGGTGCGTCGATAATACCGATCACCCTTGGGCTGGACGGTCTGAGGCAGCTGTTTTATCCATCAACCAGCGCGGAGTACGGTTTCCTACCAGTCGAGCTTGAACTGGTCATACTTGCCGGGCTCTCCGTGCTCTTCCTATTTCTGTCCAAGCTGTCGCTCGATTACATGGAGAAGCTGGGAAAGACCACCGGGAGGCTGACCTTGAGATGGCAGTGAGAGGCGACATCAGGACCTTCAAGAACGCTGCCTGGCTCGGCTGGCAGATGGAGGCCAACTGGACCGATCCTTTTCTCTTCGCCACCTATTCGATCGTCAAGCCCATCGCCGGAACTCTCATCCTGGTGTTCATGTACCTCGTGATAACAGACGGGAAGACCGATACCCTGTTCTTCTCCTACATGTACGTCGGCAACGCGTTCTACATGTATGTGGCGGATGTGCTGTTCGGGGTCACGTGGGTGATTCACGACGACCGGGAACATTACATGACCCTGAAGCAGGTCTACATCGCTCCGATAAGCTTCTACATGTACATCTTCGGCAGGGCGGCCATCAAGATAGCCATCACATCGATCGGAGTGCTCCTCACTCTTATCTTCGGCGTGCTAGTCCTAGGGGTGGACATCAACTTCGGGGCTATCGATTGGCCGATTTTCGTCCTCGCGCTCATCCTGGGTCTAGCATGCATATGCATTATGGGCCTGGCGCTCGGCGGAATATCGTTCCTTACAGCGAAGCACGGTCAGGGAATCAACGAGGGGGTTGCGGGCATCTTCTTTGTCCTGGCCGGAGTTATCTTTCCCATCACCATTCTGCCTGGCTGGGCACAGTCGATCTCGAGACTGTTGCCGATCACCTACTGGATGGAGGCGGTCAGACGAGGGCTGGAGCCGGCCGTCATCGCGGGTCTTCCTGGTTCCACAGGCCTCCAGGATTTCAGCAATCTGCAGCTGATGCTCGCATTGTTGTTCTCGACGGTCGCGTTCCTATTCATCTCACATAGCATCTTCAAGTACGCCGACAAGGTGGCGCGCCGAAAGGGCAAGATAGACTGGACGAGCGCGTATTGACCTCAGCTGGTCCATGGTAGTCTTTTTCTACCGATGTCTTCATGGAGGTGTCTGCGCACAAGCCATACAAGCCCGAGTGGGGTAGCTTGGACATCCTAGAAGCCTGCGGAGCTTCGGACCTGGGTTCGAATCCCAGCTCGGGCGCCTGCGCACTCTCCATGGCGGGCCAGATGCCTGTCGGTTCGTTAGCTGCTCCTCGTCGCACCAGATAAGAGAAGGGATTCTGCAGCCCGGAACGCTCAGTGCTTCCTGGAGATGCCTTTGAACAATTCATCCATCCTTCTAGACTCATCCTTGGAGACGACGGGCGCTCTTGCACCCTTCAGGATGCGCTGAGCCTCATCATTCGCTTTCCTCAACAGATCCCCCCTCTTTCCATTGTCAGTCTTTCCGGAGAAGACCGCCCCGGGTTTGGTGGTTGAAATGAATTCCGTCTTGAACCGGGCTAGGGAGTGTCTTTTGCCGAGGAAATTGCCGTCGAGCCCTGCGTCTCTGATGGTCTCGAATGATATGGCCTGGTCATCAGCGCTGAACTCGCGAGAGAAATCGCGGGCTACATCCCAGACCCATGCATCGACTACCAACTGCTCATAGGAGGCTCCTGCTGCCTGATCCACGCCTCCGAATCCGGATCCAAGATCTGAGGGCACAAGCCCCATCATCGACATCGAGGGCACCCCCTCCTGAACTGATGCAAGCGACAGTGAGCTCGACTCCAAGCCTATCCCTGCGACCATCGTCGGCAGACCGTAGTACCTTCCCATCTGACCTGCCCCAGTGCGAAGTAGTTGCGCCTCCAGAGCTCCATAATCAATCGAGCCGGTCACCAAATCTCCTGGCACGGAATCGCTGCTGTAGATCCACGGAGCTCCCTTCTCGGCAGCCTGCGATATGACAAGGCTAGCCAGATTCTCAGCGTTCACTTGAGCAATTGTTCCTGATAGCGTCACGGGCGAAGTGAGGCCCGCGACTGATGCGACCATCGCCACAACGGGCACACCGGCTTTTGCGAATTCCACCTGCGCCTCAGCCAACCCGCCCTCGAATGTCAATGGAGATATCGGACACTCGGTGCCTGAGAATATTGGGTTCTTCTTCAGGTTCTCAGGGCCGTCCGTCAAGATAGATGCAAGGGCTATCATTTCCCGTGCCTCCTCTGCATCCGACGCACCCCCCTGGAAATGTTTCCGTGTGTTCTCTAAGCCAGTCTTGAACTCAGAAATGTTCTTGAGTTCCAGCGGTTGGTCCAGCGCACCCACCATGCCCCATGCGAAGTCCACCTGAGGAAGCGATTCAACAATGACCGTGAAGTTCTGGACATCCTCCAAAGTGGATGGCCTCGTCGCTCCAGTGAGCATTTCCTTGATGTATACACCTTCACCGCCGTTGGATACATGGAGCCTGTTGTGATCCGGGATTCTCATGTCGCCTTTGCCATCTCTGGTAGCGAGCAGGATCGATTTCGGGGCGTGTGCGAGGGCAGATTTCACAAGCTCCTGGGGCACGCGCACCCGTTTCCCATCCTTGGAAAGCATCGAGCCAGAGTCAACAAGCATCTTAGTGACGACGTCGCTGTGCACGACCACCCCGACTTCCTCCAGAACTCTTATGGAAGTGTCGTGGATTCTTCTGATCTCAGTGCTTGTCAGAAACTCCAATCTGCCCTTGGCCATGGTCAATCCCTCGTTTGCTGTATCGTAGAAGCGGTTCGTGTGAAAGTACTTTTTGTTGTAAGAGGGGTCAGAGGCCGCAGTAGACGTGCGCCTAGGTCGGTGAGATGATTGAGGGACATTCGGCTGGAGCGTCGGAGCTTGAACCACTCCTATCCGTACAGCTGAAGGCTCGGAGGCCTACTTCTCGCGCCCATTCTTGGCATCCTGGAGAATCTTATCGATGTCCCTTTTCTGCTCCCTCTCGAGTGGGGGCACATCGTGTTCTTTGAGTATTACTGCTACTCGTTCCTTCGCCCTCGCGCGCATGTCCTTCGCCCCGAGCTTGAGCCAGTTGTCATAGATGTTCCTGTCAGAGAGCACTGGCCTCCAGATATCCTTCTTCGTGTGCTCCAATGTGTGTCTCGTGCCGATGAACCCGCCTCCCGGACCGATCTTGTCAACCAAGTTCAGGGCGAGGCTCTCGTCATCGACGTCAATCCCCCTCTTGATTCTGAGAAGGGCGCCCGCGACTTCGTCATCAATGACGAGTTGTTCGACGCTGTATGTGGTAGCAGAGCTGAGGACGGCGGGGCCAAATACAATGTCACTTCCTGCCAGGACGGGTGGAAGGCCCGTCATCGTCTTTTCGTACATTGCCTGGTCGCCAGGGAGCTTTGCGTCTGTGCTGATGCCGCCGACCAGACAAGGTATCTGATAATGGTGGGCTAGCTGGACGGCTGCCACGTTGATCAGAGCTCTCTCGGGCGCTCCCAACGCAAGGATTCCAGTCCTCATGTCCATCACGGAGGCGACTGAGCCGTAGATGACTGGGCATCCTGGTGCGAACAGCTGGCAAATGGCTATCCCCGCCAAAACCTCCGCATTAATCAGGGCAAGTTCGCCAGCGAGAGTCACTGGTGCAGTGCCACCGCCCATCGCCATGCTGAGGACGTCGTATGGCATCCCAGCTCTGGCGGATTCGACCATCGCCTCTGTGTTTGCCTTGTCGAATTGGAGCGGGCTTACCGGACATCCTCCCATCGAAACCACAGGGGATTTCCTGAAAGCATCCTCTCCCCCTGCGATCGTGTGAGCGATTCTGATGAAGTGTTTTGTCATTTCGGTTCCCTGGCACTCGTGAGCAACGTGCTTTGTCGTGTTCTCGATGGCCGCGACCGTTTCCTTCAAGAAGTGCAGCTTCCCTTCTGCGTCGTGGGCTACAACTGTTGGGCCGTAGAACGCGATGTTTTCGAGCGCGTCAGCCACTCTTGCGAATTGGCAGATATCAGCGAGCACAGATTGTCTGACTTTGCCCGTCTCGTGATCGAGCACCTTTATGCCAGTTGCGGAGTTAGTGAAGTGAGTGGAACCAGACCCTAGCTCGACAGACCGACGATGGTCTCGCGCGGCCAACATGAACCTGGAAGGTGCGTTCTCAATCGAATTCGTGATGAGTCTCTCCGGAAGCCTAGCGCGTGACTTTCCAAAATCCACGTCTGCTCCACCGTCTTCTAGCTGCTTCAAGGACTGTCTTTCGTAGACAGCGACGCCAGTTCTGCCGAGGATTGCCATCGAAGCGTCATGGATTCTCTGGAGATTCTCCTCGTTCAGCACTTCGAAATGCAAATACAGCCCCTCTCTTCTGTCTTGACATATGCGGTCGAGTAAATCTCTCTTGCTGAGTCCGACATATCCAAACGGTAAAATACGGCTCTCCCAATCACGGTTAGTTTCCTGGAATAGTCGCCAGCAACGGAGTTTGTGCAACATGGATCAGGCGCTATCTGAGATGCTCGAGATATCTGAGAAATGCGCGAGGTGCCGATGCGGATGCTGCAAGGACGAGTGTCCAATGTACTCGGAGATGCTGGAGGAGAGCATATCCCCAAAGGGGAGGAACGTCCTGATCAGAGCGATCTCCGAAGGGGTCCTCCAGCCAGATGAGCGCGCTGTAAGGATCGCCTACTCATGCCTTCTCTGCAGAAGGGACGAGCTGTCCTGCACTGCTAAACTGAAGAACGCCGAGGCGACCGAGACTTTCCGCAAGTACCTTATCGACAAAGGTGTACCGCTACTGCCCGAGCACGACATACTTGCCAAGAGCCTCGAAAACTATGGAAACCCTTGGCAGGAGCCAAAGACCGCCAGAAGACGCTGGGCGAAGGAATTCGCGAGGAGGAGGCTCGTCCCAGGAAAGACAGACACTCTGTTCTATGTCGGATGTACGTTCGCGCTCGACAGGACTCTCCAAGAAAGCCCTAAGGCTCTCGCCCGTTTGATGGACCGAGCAGGAGAGAGCTACGGCCTCCTTCTTGAGGATGAGGTATGCTGCGGTTCGACAGTGAAACGCATAGGCCACTCGAAGCTGTTCGAAAAGCTCCGGAAGGAAAACGAGAATCGCATCAGGAACACGGGGGTGAAGCGAATAGTGACCGCCTGCTCAGGATGCTTCAAGACTCTCAAACAGGACTACCCAGGCTTGGCAAAGGACGTGGAGATACTCCATTCCACTGAATACCTGGCCAGACTTGTCAAGGATGGAAGGCTGAATTTCAAACGGTCGGATGCAAAGGTCACCTACCATGACCCGTGCCATCTCGGCAGACACGCTGAGGTGTACGATGCTCCTAGAGAGCTCCTCAACGCGATTCCCGGTCTGAGGCTGACTGAGATGAAGAACTCGAGGGACCTTTCCCGATGCTGCGGGGGAGGGGCCGGCGTCAAGACGGCGTATCCAGAGATATCCGGCAAGGCCGCGATCAGAAGGCTCAAGGAAGCCGAGAAGTCGGGTGCAGAAATCCTTGCGACTACTTGCCCCTTCTGCGTGCAGACCCTGAAGGAGGCGGCGAAGGCCACTGGTTCGGATATCGAAGTCGTCGAGCTCTCGGTGTTGCTCGATCGTCTTTCCGAACACAAGGAAGTGCACATTGGATGATCGATGCTCTCAAACGTGAGGAGTTGAGAAGCCGGCTCGTGAAGGCCCTTGGGGAACAGAGAGTGCTTTGGAAGGAAGCTGATCTTCTCCCGTACACAAAGGACACCTACAGAATCAGGTTTGATGAAGAGTTCAAGTATCTCCCTGATGCGGTGGTCTTCCCAGATACTACGACCGATGTCCAGAAGGTAGTCCAAATAGCTGCCGAAATCAAGGTGCCGATCATCCCTAAGGGCGGAGGATCAAACCGGACAGGGATGCTGGTCCCCATCCATGGCGGAATCGTTGTAGACACGATAAGGATGAATCGCATAGTCGAAATCAGCGCACCCAACCTCTATGTGACAGTCCAGCCAGGCATCACCCTCAAGGAGCTAGAGGAACGCCTTTTCGAGCATGGTCTCGCACTAAACCAGGAGCAGGGCTCGCTCAGAATCGCCACAGTCGGCGGGTCTATCGCCACCTCCGGATTCAGCAGGAAGCATCAGAAGTACGGAACCATCGCGGACCGGATCATGTCCCTCGAGGTGGTCCTGGCGGATGGAAGCATCCTCCGGACCGGCCCCAAGGTCCTCTACACATCCACTGGTTATCGGCTCCATCAGCTGTTCATAGCCTCTGAGGGGACTCTCGGGATCATAACGGAGGCCACGCTCAGGGTCGAACCGCTGCCCGAGGCCAGGGATGCCATCATGGCTTTCTATGACGATTTCTGGAAATCGATCGAGGTCGCCGAGAGGCTCATGGGCTCTGGCGTCACGTTCGCTGCAAGCGAGGCATTCGAGGTCGAAGACGCTGAGCCATACGGAGGACCGAAGGGTGAGACCTCGATATTCTACGTGCTCCTCGAGGGAACGAAGGGCGAGGTGGAGGCCGAGACCGCCTTCGTCAGCAGGATAATGAAGGAAACGGGCGGCGTGATGTCAAGTCCC
>JAHIZT010000114.1 GCA_018814355.1 Candidatus Thermoplasmatota archaeon
CCAAATTGGAGTGCATGAATCCCGGAGGGAGTGTGAAGGACCGAATTGGAATCGCAATGATCGAAGCGGCCGAATCGGAAGGGCTTCTTCGTCCGGGCGGAACGATCGTGGAGGCTACCGCAGGGAATACGGGCGTAGGTCTGGCAATTGCCGCCGCCGTCAAGAGCTACAAGATGATATTCGTCTTGCCAGACAAGATGAGCGCAGAGAAGATTGATCTGCTGAGGGCTTACGGGGCTCAGATTGTGGTGACTCGGACGAATGTCCCTCCGACGCATCCGGATTACTATGTGAACAAGGCCGAAGCAATCGCAAGATCGATCCAGAATTCATTTGTCCCCAACCAGTTTTCAAATCCGGCGAACCCGGAGGCACATTACCGGACCACAGGGCCGGAGATTTGGAAGCAGACGGGAGGGCGGCTGGATTACTTCGTTGCGGGCATCGGGACGGGGGGAACTATCTCGGGAGTCGCGAGGTTTCTGAAGGAGAAGGACCAGCACATCCAGATCATTGGCGCAGACCCCCAGGGATCAGTTTATGAGCATTATAAGAGGACCGGAGTCCTCAGCAGAGCAGAACCTTACATGGTAGAAGGGATAGGGGAGGAATTCATCCCTAAGACGGTGAATCTTGACCTTGTCGACAGGGTCATTACGGTCTCCGACAAGGACGCTTTCCTCACAGCAAGAGCTCTGGCGAAGGAGGAAGGGATCATGACGGGCGGATCGGGCGGAGCTGCGATCTTTGTCGCAATCCAGATTGCGCGAGAGATCGAGAGTGCAGGACTTGCCAAGAGGATTGTGACGCTATTGCCCGACACCGGCAGGAATTATCTTTCGAAGATCTATTCCGACGAATGGATGAAGAAAAATAGTTTCATCTGATGGCAGCTGCGATTGGGAGAGGAGATAATTGAAGTTCGCTACAAAGGCAATACACATCGGGCAGGAGCCTGAGAAATCAACCGGTTCTGTCGTGGTGCCGATCTATCAGACATCAACCTATGCCCAGGACGGGGTCGACAAATCAAGGGGGTACGAATACTCCCGGACCGCCAATCCAACAAGGACCGCGCTTGAGACAAGCATGGCGGCACTGGAAGGCGGGAAGCACGGTTTGGCATTCGCCTCTGGCATGAGCGCGATCGACACCGCGGTTAGATTGCTGAGCAATGGCGACCATGTCGTGGTTTCGGACGACGTTTATGGCGGCACGCGGAGATTGTTCACAAACGTCATGGAGCGATTCGGGCTGGAGTTCACCTTCGTCGACACGAGCAACCTAAAGAAACTGGACAATGCGATGGCAAAGAACACAAAGATGCTCTGGATAGAAACTCCGACCAACCCTCTGCTCAAGATAACTGATCTTGCGGCTGCGACGAAGATCGCAAGACGCAGTGGCGTCCTGACCGTCGTCGACAACACCTTTATGAGCCCGTACTTCCAACAGCCGCTGCAGTTGGGAGCGAACATCGTCGTCCATAGCACGACGAAGTACCTGGGTGGACATAGCGATGTCGTTGGCGGTGCTGTCGTTGTCAACAATGAATCCATCTACCAAAAGCTCAAGTTCCTTCAGAACGCGGCTGGCGCAGTGCCCGGTCCGTTTGATTGCTGGCTGGTGCTGAGAGGCATACGGACGCTTGCAGCCAGAATGGAAAGGCATGAGCAGAATGCACACAAGATCGCAGAGTTTCTAGAGACCCACTCCCGGGTGGGGCGCGTGATCTATCCAGGCTTGGCATCCCATCCTCAGCACGCCTTGGCAAGGCGGCAGATGAGCGGCTTCGGAGGCATAATCTCTTTCGAGCCGATTGGAGGTATCAAGAGCGCAAGAAAGATTCTCAAGTCGACCAAGCTCTTCACTCTCGCAGAGAGCCTAGGAGGCGTGGAGTCGTTGATCTCTCTCCCATCAGCAATGACACATGCATCAGTTCCGCCCGAGGCTAGGAAGAAGATAGGAATCAAGGATGAATTGATCAGACTCTCTGTCGGCATCGAAGACGCGGATGACCTCATAGAGGACCTGGGCAAGTCGCTAGTTGGTGCTTGAGCTCCCTTGTGGCATCAACGGAAATCCAGGTGGAATCCGATGGAACGACACCATATTCAGCGCAGGACATGGCAGTCGAAACCCCTGAAGGGTATTCCTTATGCACATTGTCTTTGACATTTGGCAACAACGGGCCATCTATATATATAACGCTGTGATATTCACCGGCAGCACGGATACAGCGACAACTTGAGGTTGATGCCAGGGGGGAAGCTGAGGTGTTTCTGAGGATACTCACAAAATCCATCTCGAAGCGTAAAGGCAAGATAGCGATTGCCGTGATCGCGGTCATGATGGGGGCGTCGGTGACAACGGCGCTTCTGACAGTGTCACTCGACGTCAACGAGAAGATGAACTACGAGTTCCGGAAGTTCGGTGCGAACCTGCTCCTCCTTCCTCAGTCGGATACGATCAGTGTTGGGATTGGTCAGTTCGGGTTCGGAGCCGTGACCGAACAGAAATACATCAACCAGAGCGACCTGTACAAGATCAAAACCATCTATTGGGCGAAGAATGTCCTTGGGTACGCGCCCTTCCTATATCAGGCGGTGACGCTCGAAAATGGGAATGAAACCAGCGTCGCCATACTCACTGGAACCTGGTTCGAGAAGGACACGATCCTTGAGGACGGCACGGTCTTCAAGACCGGTGCTAAGAAGATCAATACCTGGTGGGAAGTGCAAGGCGACTGGGTGGCTGATGGCAACAATTCCCATGACGCCATGATCGGCGTCTCTGTAGCGGAGAGACTGGGACTCGGGCTGGGAGACGTTGTCAAGGCAGGATACAGCGAGAGACCGGAAGACATCGGGAACGCAACCTCCATCGATTTGAATGTGGTGGGAATCGTCAGCACGGGAGGTTCGGAGGACGACCAGGTGTTTGTGGGATTGGACGTCGCCCAGAACTTAACCGGCAAGACCGGCAAGGTCCACACCGTTCAGGTGAGCGCGCTGTGCACGAAGTGCCCCGTGGAAGAGTTCGCTGCGGAGATCGAGGAGAAGATACCGTACGTAGATGCGAAGACCGTCAAGCAGCTGGCAAACGCGGAAATGAGTCTCCTCTCGAAGATCGAGAACATGATGCTGCTCGTGTCTTCCGTGGCGCTGTCGGCATCTGCTCTAGGCGTGGCGACCACGATGACCGCATCCGTTGTTGAGAGGCGGAAGGAGATAGGATTGATGAAGGCAATGGGCGCCGAAAACGGCCGAATCGCATCCCTCTTCCTGGCAGAGGCTGGAATCATGGGAATAGTCGGGGGAATCCTGGGCTACACAGTCGGGCTCGTCCTTGCGTACTTCATTGGACTCAGCGTATTCGACTCCCAGGTCATGCCAAGTCTCTTGGTGTTCCCGGTCGCCCTGGGCACAGGAGTGGGCGTCGCACTTCTGGCTTCCCTTCTACCTGTGAGGAGGGCGACGAAGGTGGAGCCCGCGGTTGTTCTGAGAGGCGACTGATATGGGCGACACGATCGTCCGTGCGCGCGGATTGTCCAAGCTCTACAAACCAGACACATGGGCATTGAGGGACATGACTCTGGACGTGGAGAAGGGCAGCTGGGTGACCATAATGGGTCCTTCGGGCTCGGGGAAGACCACGCTGCTCAACATGATCAGCTGTCTTGATTCCCCCTCGGGAGGATCCTTGCTGATAAATGGGACGGATGTGACGAAGCTTGACCAGAAGGCCCTTGCTTGTTTCAGAAGGGAGAATCTCGGTTTGGTGTTTCAGCAGTACCATATGGTTCCCTACCTAACTGCGCTGGAGAACGTCATGCTTGCTCAGTACTTCCACAGCGTCGTCGATGAGCGGGAAGCCGCCGAAGCTCTTGAGCGCGTTGGGCTGGGGCATCGCTTGACACATACCCCATCACAACTCTCGGGGGGAGAACAGCAG
>JAHIZT010000115.1 GCA_018814355.1 Candidatus Thermoplasmatota archaeon
GGGATTTGCCCCAATCCATAGGACGCACTCGAAGTGCACTCTTTTCCCGGGGTCGGATCCGTGACAAGAATATCGTATGGTCTTTCGACTATTCGTATCCTGCGGATACTAAGGGACGATTTCATCATAACATCCATAGGGGAGTGACTGCTCCCAATACCGTTCGAGTGTAGGCTTCTAGCAGACTGACGCATATTGCGAGAATCGGTTGCAAGCGTGTTGAGTTGCTGGAATCTGCAGTAACAGAACGTCGCTTTTCCCGCGCGTCGGACGATGATCTCTCATTCATCGGGCTCTCGCTTGGACTCCTCTTCCTCCTCGTGCCTCGCTCCCGCCGTATCCTGTGACGTCACTGTCAATGCAAAAAATCAAGAATATCAGAAGATGTTTCTCGACGGTCAGGCGTCGCGAATTGCAAAGCTTTACGGTCATTCCGCCCATTCACGGGCGGGTTCAACGATGGAAGTTAGAAGGCGGTACATCGTCGTCGCCCTGATAGCCGCTCTTGTCGTCGCTTTTGAATCTATCGCGGTCGAGGGTGCTCTGAACATCGCCGACATCGATATCTTTCTTGTGTCTTCTGTGCCATCGATCATCGGCGGCCTTATTCTGATTGGCATCTACCCGAGAGGCACTGTCGCCTTTACACGGTCTCTTGGGAGACGCGGTTGGCTCATCATGCTGGGCCTTTGTGCTATCATTGCTGCAGGCGTACTTCTCTGGTTCGACGCAGTCGGCAAGATAGGGGCGAGCAAGGAAGCTATCCTTGGGGGAGGATCCTCGGAGGTCCTTTTCGTCATCATCTTGTCAGCGATCTTCCTGTCTGAGCGCTTGACCTTTCTTGAAGGCGTGGGCGGCGTCTTGGTCATCGTGGGGGTTTTCGTTGTCCTCACCGACATCGAGTCAACAAGCCTGACGCTCGGGTTAGGAGAGATTGAAGCGATAATCAGCTCGTTGCTCCTGGGAACGGCAGTGGTAGTGACGACCTCTCTCTTGAGGACTTATGAGCTAACGCCGCTTTCAGGTGTCGAGCTACTGATTTCTGGCATCATAGTGGTGACCTTCGGGACGGCTACTGGTCTTGTTGTTCTACCCAAGCCCTCCGCTTGGATGACCTTGGTCATCCTAGGTCTATTCCCCGCTGTTGGACTTCTGATGTACAACGCGCCCCTGCCGAAGATCGGCGCATCGTTGACGTCTGTACTATTTGCGCTCAACGGCATATTCACTGTCGGGGCGCAGCTGCTGATACTCGTTGTCTTCCCGGACGCCAACCTCAAGTTGCCTCAGAACGTTCTTTTAACGGTGTTCGGAGGCGCGATCGCATTCGTTGGTGTGTACTTGCTAAACAAGAGACGGGCAGGAGAGAAGGCCGAGTTCGCACCGCGATTGGTTTGACGATTTGGATTCTCGTGCCCGCATGTATGCCTAGGAGCGCTGAGGGGGAGATTTGAACTCCCGAGGTACGTAGTACCACCAGCTCTCAAGGCTGGCGCCTTAAACCGAGCTTAGCTACCTCAGCAGATGCGTGGCATTGCTCTTGTCAGGGTATCAGGTCGAGCGCCGATATGACAGTTTCGGAGGAGCCGCAGCTCACTGTCCGCGCGGTGATGAGCGCAGCCCGAAGATCTTCTCCAGGTCCAACTCGAATGCGACCGTGGGATACTTGAGCTCGAACGCTTCGATCGTGGAGGGAGCAACCTCACCGAAGTATCCGAGTTGCGCCTGGCCAGAAGCAACAGATGCGCATCTTCCCTTGATGAAGCTAGGATGATCGTTCGCGGTTACTTCGATGGGGACGCTCATGCTAGATAGAACGGACTGCACCAATGACTTGACCTCTGTGAAACTGGCCCTGGCGTGGATAGACACGCCTGCCATCAACGTCTTGTTGGTGCCTCCCAGGACGACCTCGCCTACCTCGAACATCCTCTGGGGGAGTTCTCTGTGCTTGTTCTTTCTCAGCATGTTCATCAGACTCGGCACAAGAGATGTCCTCACCAGGACATGATCCTCACTTACCGGATTCCGTACTCTTACCGCTTTCTTGTCGTCCTCCAGGTTCATAGAGACGTATTGGTCCCGGGGATTAGACAGTGAAAGGGAGACGACCTCGAAGTAACCGAATCCGAGCATTATCTCCTTGACGGACTTCGAGAACGCAATCATCGTGTCCTCGACGCCGAAAGTGGCGTGCTTGGGCAGGATGTTCCCGAACCGCTCGAAGCCGTGCCCGATTGCGGCATCCTCCGCAAGGTCCACAGGGTGCAGGATGTCCGCCCTGTACCTCGGGATAAGAACCTGGATGCCGTTCTTTCCAGTGCTCGTCCCGTAGCCCATGCGCCTCAGGCAATCCATAACCTCGTTGTCGTTCAGGGCCGTGCCGTTCCATTGGTTAGCGTACTTCAGGTCGAGGGTCATCTCTCTGGGTTTCAGATCGGGTGCAAATACGGTCTTGCCGTCCTGGTGTATCCTGACCGTCTTGACCCTTCCTCCGCGCTCAGCAAGGGCAGTGGTCAGTATGTTCACGGCGTACGTGACTGCATTCAGATCGGTGCCCGTGCAGTCGACGAATATGTCTTTGGTATCTTCTGTGATGGCCGTGGTCACCCCGTTGATGATTGGAGGGAATGAGAGGACCTCGCCTTCCCTGTCAACTATCATAGGATACCGCGTCTTCCCTTCGAGAACGAAGGCGTATGCCATCCCTTTCTCGTGCTCCTTGAGGATCTGAGCAGGGGTCATCCTCTTCGAGCCCTGAAGTGGCACGAAGGAGATCTCGTCGGGAAGGACCGCCTTGTAAGTGAAGGGCGGCTTGACCGTCCTGAAATCGTGGATGCCTATCGCCACCTTGCGCCTGTTGCGTCCCAGGGTCAGATGCAGCTTCTCCTGAAGGTCCATAATCGACCGTATCAAGGGATCTGTGATCTCGTTCCCCTCTACTAGCGCGGACCATATGAACGGTCTAACCTCATTGACGGATGGATCCACATGCAGGTCCACGTCGCACTCCCCGACGGCGTACGACCTGAGCCCGGGCTCAAACCCTAGGAACGCCTTCATGGCTCTGGCAATGCCTTCGACCGAGTAGAGGTCCGGCCTGTCGGGGAAGAACTCGAACGAGGCGTCGTCGGACGAATCCTCAAGGGATTTCATGTCCGCCCCTATCATCGGTAGCCTCTCCCGGATGACCTCCTTGGGGACATCGCGACCCATGAGTTCGCACAGGTCGGAGTAACTGAAGTTGATGACTGGCATCGGTTGATGGAAACGGTTGCGCGTATAATAAGGTTGTCAGAATCTAGAACCCGGCTCAGCACTTGACGCAAGCCATTACCAGCCCCAAGTGCACTACCACAGCCTCGTTCGTTCGGCTCTTGCTTCGCGTTCAGGGAATAGCAAGGAAAAATATAAGGACAACCAATTGGAATCCAGACGGTGTAGTCAGTATTGGTTCTTCTCAGAGACCAGAGGCATACGATGATCAAGGATAAGGTCAAGACTGGGGCCCCAGGACTTGACGATATGCTGGAGGGCGGCCTCATACCAGGAAGGGCTTACGTTGTCTCAGGTACCTCTGGGACCGGTAAGACCACTTTGGCGATGCAGTTCCTTCTCGAGGGCGCTAGATGCGGAGAGCGGGTCGTTTACGTCTCGATAGACGAGCCCCCAAACGAGGTCAAGCAGAACATGGGCGCGTTTGGCTGGGACATAGGCAGGATCCAGGTGTTCGACGCCACCCCCGATGTGATGAACTATGACAAGACCCCGGTCAGGGACGTTTCCACCGAGCGAAAGGTAGTGTATTTCTCTGACATCGGTCCCGGGATAAGGCAGACATCTGATAGAAACCCCGTCGATATGACCATCAGCACTCTCCAGGAGATTCTGAAGCAGGAGATGAGGGCGAGGAAGTACTCAAGGATCGTTGTCGACTCGATCACCTCGCTCAGATACTTCTACATCAGGACGAGCGAAGAGAATACAACGCTGATGTCGTTCTTCAGGCTGCTTTCCGATTTGGGCGTCACGGCCCTTCTCACCGTGCAGCTGCCTGAGATATCGAAACCCGATGTCGAAGTGCATGTGGCGCGAGGCGATATCAGGCTCCATAAGTGGTTCGACGGGAGAGGGTTGATGAGGGGCATCACAGTGGAAAAATACAGGGGCTCGTCCCACGACCAGAGGCTCCGTATGATGAAGATCTCCTCCGCCGGAATCGATGTCAAGACACAGGCCCCGGAGAAACGCGAGGAAGCATCTGATGAAGAGAGTCCGCATGTAGCAGGCTCCGCGGATCTCCCCGAACCGCCTCCGCCATCAGACGAGGCGCTAGCCCCGCCTGCAGAACCGACGCCCGCACAGCCTACTGGCCAGAGTCCTCCCTCCGAACTCCATCCGAAACCTGTGGTGCATCTCAAGGACGGTGGTGGGATATGAAGCCGAGCACCGATGAGCGGGTCAGCACTGGGGTCCCTGGAATCGATGATATGCTCAAGGGAGGTCTCATCTCGGGAAGGCCGTACGTCGTCTCCGGCACGACCGGGAGCGGGAAGACCATTTTGGCAGTTCAATTCCTCCATCAGGGTGTGAAGCAGGGCGAGCGGGCGCTGCTCGTTGCCATAGACGAGCCTCCTCAGGAGATAAGGGAGAATGTGCGGGCGCTCGGATGGGACGTCGGCAAGATCAGGATCCTGGACGTGCATCCAGCGGCAAAGGCCTACAGCAAGCGCGTCTCGCTCGTCGAGGTTGCAGCTCAGAGGAGCGTCGGCTCTCTTCGAGATGCGGGGCCGAGCGCAAAGACAGAGGCGATGAAGGCAGCCTCACCCGACGTATCGGTCCAATCGCTGCAGCTCATGCTGAAGCAGGAGCTTCATGAGATCCAGTACTCCCGCGTCGTCATAGATTCGCTCACATCGTTGAAGAAGCTCTCGGAATCCATGGGAGACGCCAATTCGAGCATCATGTCGCTGCTGAGATATCTTTCCGAATCAGGAGTCACGAGCCTCATCATCACGGACCTCCCGGATCCGACGGAGCTGGAGCCGGAGATGTTCATCTGCAGAGGGGAGATCCGGCTCCACAAACGGATGGTGGCGAACAGGATAGACAGATGCGTCACGATCGAGAAGTTCAGGGGGTCGCCGCACGACCCGATGCCCAGACCAATGAGCATATCCGACACCGGGATATCCGTAGATTCAAACAAGAAGATCCCTAAGGCGTCATTGCGGATGCTCCAGGCGTTCACGCAGTACGCCAGATGACCGCCTTGGGAAACGCACCTTATTTACCCGCGTACGCGTTCCGGGGCGAGGGAACATGAGCAGCAAGAAGCAACTGCCACTCGTCGAGGCGTCTGGAAAACCGTATGACATGGGCAAGGCGATCGGCAAGAAGTGCGCGCCCAAGGCTGTGGTTTACAGGAAGGGCATTGCCGAAGGCATCAAGCACGTTACTGGCTTTGACTGGACGAGGGCCGTCGACAGGGCGAAGCTGTACTTGCCCTACGCGGAGGAGTTCTACCCTGACTTCATCGATGAGATCAGGGGATACTCGGACGGGGCGAAGATGCCCTTCGAGGAAGCTTTCACACTCTGCTGCCACGAGCTTCTGTCCTCTCAGGGATTCAGGGGCTGCACCGACGTGGCCGTGTCAGGCGACGTGACCGACGACGGACGGGTACTGGCCGCGCACAACGAGGACTGGTCCAACAACGCCCTGGAGACGGTGGTCTTCCTGCACGCCAAGCCACAGGGTAAGCCTGAGTTCTTCACTACGTCGTACGCAGGCCTGCTTCCGTCCTGCGGCATCAACAGCGCTGGCATCGGCCTGACCGGGAACGCGCTAGAACCGAACGATGTCAGGATCGGCATCCCAAAGGTCTTCCCTGTCAGGAAGATCATGGAGGCGAGGCGGATCGGGGAGGCGCTCGAGTCCGCGCTTCCGGAGGACAGAGCATCCAGCTACAACAACATCGTCTCCGACAAGAACGGAGAGATGTATTCGCTGGAGGGGTCTGCTACGAGCTGCGCCTGGCTGTATGCGATAGATGGATACCTTGTCCATACGAATCACTACACGGCCGACAAGATGCAGAGGTACGAATCATATCCATCTTCAATATCGTGCTCGGTGTTCAGGTACAACAGAGCTCTGAGGCTCATCGAGGACCAGCTCGGCTCCGTCACCGTGGATTCGCTGAAGTCCCTCCTTGGGGACCATGTCAACAAGCCTGGTTCGATATGCAGGCACGCGGTGCCCGGGATGCATCCGCTCGATGTCTCGGAAACGATATTCTCGGTCATCTACGACCTCACTCACCTTGAGGCCCATGTGCTGAAGGGGAAGCCGTGCTCGTCCACCTGGGTGAAGCACACGCTGAAGAAGTGATGCGCGCAGAGAGCGTCTAGGAAAGTATTTAATCCACATCACGGTATTGCGCAAAAGTCATCATGGGCCCATAGCTTAGCTTGGTTGGAGCACCCGGCTGATAACCGGGAGGTCACCGGTCCGAATCCGGTTGGGCCCACTTTCTTCTCACTCGACATGGTCCTCCCTCGCCACCGAGTACCTCTTCGAGGTCGGCCGGTCATTTCGGTGGTCCCAACCTCCCCCGATCCACTCATGCGTTACTCAGGACTCGTCCTGATCGCTCGGACAAGAGAAGGTCTCATGGGAGAGAATGGTGAAAACATCTGCATGGAAGGACATCGGGGCCGGGTGTCGAAGCGAAAGGTACGAAAACTGGAACGACATACACCGTCTCATGGATGACACGGATGTCATGATCCTGAATCTCCTCAGAGACAACTCCAGGATGAAGAACACTGAGATCGCCAGACATGTGAAGCTGACCGAAAGGGCGGTTCGGGCCAGGATTGAGAAGCTCACTCGAGAGGGCGTGATACGTAAGTTCACGATAGAAACCTCGCCGGTCGGCGTGGAGGGCTTGGTCTTAATCGATACCAATGTTGGCAGGACGCCGGCGGTCAAAGAGAAGGCCAGGGAACTGTCAGATGCGATTTTCGAGTGCTCGGGAGAGTTCGACGTCGCTGTTCGGTTGCGTGCAGATTCGCTTGACGAACTCAACAAGCGAGTGGACGAATTGCGGGCGTTTCCGGGAGTCATCCGCACCTCGACTCTTATCAAGCTCCTTGAAGACTGACAGTGCCTTCGTCAGCCTTGATTCGTAGCACAGGTACGTCTTTGCCAGACAGTTTCACACTGTGTCAATTACGAGCAAAGATTAATACTCCCATGGATTCTTTACCAAAACAGTGACCCCATGGACCTGATGGAGGCCATCAAGACAAGAAGGAGTATCAGGAGATACAAGCCGATCCCTGTTCCCGAGGGCCTCCTCAAAGAGGTTCTGAACGCCGCGCGACTAGCGCCTTCCGCCGACAATGCGCAGCCTTGGAAGATCGTCATGGTCAGGGACGAGCAGACAAAGCTCAAACTGGCAGCCGCATCGAACAATCAGAAGTTCATTGCGCAGGCGCCGTTTGTCCTGGTCGCATGCGGCATACCTGACGATGCCTTTCCAACCGTCGGGGGCTACATGAGCAGCCATGTCATCGACGTTTCAATCGCGATAGACCATCTGACTCTGGCGGCGCATTCGGTGGGTCTCGGAACCTGCTGGATCGCGTGGTTCAAGGAGGACAAGGTCAGGGAGATCTTGGGAATCCCCGAGGACGTGCGAGTAATAGCGCTTACGCCTCTCGGCTATCCGGACGAGGCGCCAGAGCGGACTGATAGGAAGAACCTCGAAGAGCTCGTGGTGTACGACAGATATCAATAAACCGTTTACCAGCACTATGGTCGTCAAGAACCATCCCAGCATCAGCAATAATCTGGGACAACAAACGGCCATTATGGGCCAATCCTGGCACGGAGAGATAGTTTGGCTTCGAAGGGTGTGACTAGGTCAGGAGATGCATACTGCATGTCTTGCCACCAGATGGTGGAGCGGGAAGCGACGAAGTGCGAGGGGTGCCTATCGGAGCTCACCGAGCAGGTCAAGGCGTTCCCATGTCCAAAATGCAAGACTGTGATCGCTCTAGGAGATCCCCAGTGTTCCAGCTGTGGGCTTAAGTTCAAGGTGAGGACTGTCAAGCCGAAGGACAACGCACAGGACGATCAGTTCTTGATCAAGCTCATTGAGTGGGGGAAGGCTCCGGAGGAGGAACGGTCGGAATCCACGCCACCTATCCCTGAGGCGGTTGACCTTGCCAAGCCTGTGGAGGAGCCGGCGCAGGACAAGGTGCAGCGCCTGGCCCAGCTCAGGGAAAGCGTCAAAGATCTCATGGCGAACAGATCAGAGATGCTCGAGCGGATGGAGAGACGCATCGAGAACGAGAAGGCGCGGCTGGCCGAAATATCCGACATGGACGACAAATCATCTTCCGTCGACCAGGTCGAGGCCGAGATCATGGCACTTGCTGACGAGATGGCGGACATCACGATGCTTCAGGCCCATATGGAGTCATTATCAGACGAGATATCATCCCTTCTTGAGTCAGTGGATGTCAGCGAACCAGTCAAGGAGAGGGGATTGGCCGCCAGGGCGCTTAGAAAGAAGCTGGATGCCAAGGAGAAAGAGGTCGAGGAGCTGAAGGCTAAGGAGGAGCAGATAGCCAAGCGTGAGGAGATGGTCGACCGGAAGATCCAGGCGTATGCTTTGAAGAAGAAGCAACTCGATGACCACGAGGAGGAGCTCAAAGCTAAGCTCACGAAGCTGGAAGGGGAGAGACAGGAGCTTGAGAGGCTAAGGGCTGTTGCCCAGGGCGCCAGCACGGAATCGGAGCGCGAACAGGCGAAAGCCGAATGGTCAGAGGATCAGAAGAGGCTACGGCAGAAGCTCGTGGGCATCAGGTCGACAGTTACGCTTCATCAGACTAGCAATGAGGCTCCTCAGGAAGAGATCGAGCTGACGGAAGGCGACATAGAGAGCATGATGTCGGACTTGGAGGCTCAGATAGGCGCCCTGATCGTCGAGAAGATAGACCTCCAGAGCAAGATAACCGAGGCTTCGATGCTGGACGAGGACATGAAGAAGCTTCTGAAGGTGCTGGACCAGATGCTAGGCCAGTTGCCCGAGGAATCAATCGAGCGATTCTCCAAGTCAGACGAATTCGCGGTGTACGAACGCATCCTAGATAGATTCAAGATTTGAAAAACCCCTTAATCTACAAGGCCATATATCCCCAGACTAATACAGCAACATCCCCCAGCGATAGGTACGCAGATGGAGCCCGGCCACTATGGGTCTTAGAGACAAGGCTAGAGAGAGTGCATCGAAATCGGCCTCAGAGCCGGTCATCAGTGAGCCCGCTAAGGCTCTGTCAGAGCAACCTCCATCTACACCGCCGACCCCAGAACCTTCTACAGAGGCCCACCCTAAGGCCCTGGAACCGTCCGTGACATACCTCGTTGAGGAGGAAAGGCCTGACCTGGCCTACAAGCTGTTCATGGATGCGGCAGCACAGGGAATTCGGGGCATGATTGTATCGAGAACCTACCCCAAGAACCTCAGGAAGGCACTCGACCTTGGAGATGCCCCAGTGTACTGGCTGACGAATGCCATGAGCGACGAGGCCATAGGCCCCAAGGACCTCGAACGTCTGACCCTCGCAATAAGGAGGTATCTTGATGAGGGAGGCGGCCAGATGGTCCTCATAGACTCTCTCGAGTACATCATAACCAACAACAAGTTCGTCAGTGTTCTCCGGCTCATCCAAACCATCCGCGACCTCGTGGCCGTACGCAAGGCTGTGGGGATAGTCTCGATCAAGTCATCCACCCTTGAGCCAAGCAAACTAGCGTCCATCCAGAGAGAGCTCGAGGTATACTCCACCGACAGGAACGCGCGGCCCTCGGTCGTGCAACCAGACGCAGAGTCGAAGCTCATAAGCGAGCTCAAGCACGACGAGATAATCATCGAGGCCGAGAAGCTCGATGAGGCGAGGAAGAATCTCTCGACCCAAAGCGCGAAGATGGCCTCGGATACGCAGAGACTCACCCTCGACAGGCAGGAGCTCGAGAAGGAGCGTATGGAGGTCCGGCAGACCCTGGTCAGAGTGAGACAGACCCGGAAGGAGCTAGAGGATTTCAGGATCAAGCTTACCAAGGAAGAGGCGGAGCTGACCTCCAGGGTCAGGATCAAACTCGCCAAGGAGATGCAATCTCTAGACTCGAAGAAGGCAAACCTCGAGATGATGGAGAAAGAGGTCGAGACGAGGTATCAGCAGCTGGACAGGATCGTCGGTCTCAAGACAGAACAGAAGATGTTCGAAATCTCGGGTGAGAAGAAGCGCCAGGACGCGGAGCGGCAGAAGCTCTCCGAGATGATGTCCCGGATCGAGGCTGACCGCAGGACGATCGATGAGAGACTGCAGAGCATCCAGGAGAAGGAAGAGTTAGCAGAGAAATCTTCCGACGAGGCCAAGGTCCGAGAGAAGAAGCTCCAGGAGCGGGAGCACGCGATCGCGATCGACAAGGTCGAGATAGAGAAGGAGCGAGCTGCGGTCGATACTGAACGCAAGGATGTCGACAGGTCGAGAAAGACTCAGGACGACGAGATCGCGCAGATGAAGGCCGAGATCGGGAGGATGTCGGCTGATGTCACTCAGCGAGAGGAATCGGCCTCGACGCTCACTCACGAGCTCGAGACCCTCAAGTCCCGACTTGTCACCCAGGAGCAGATGCTGAACGAGCGGGAGAAGTCCGTGGCTCTGCGAACCGACGGCTTAGACAAGCGTGAGTCGTCCCTCGCATCTCTCGAGACCGAGGCCAGGCAGATGCTGGAGAAGGCAAACCTGCTCGATACTGCCGCAAAGAACAAGGAGGCTCAGCTCAACAACGAGCATGAGAAGATCCAAGAGGAGATCGAGAACCTCAGAGTAGAGCTCAACAAACGCTCGGCTGACCTGCAGAAGCACGAGGAGAAGCTGAGGTCGGATGAGGACAGGTTCTCGAAGGAGAGCGAGGCAAGGGGCAAGGCCCTAGCAGAACTGGAATCGCATCTGAAGGAGCAGGGCGCTAGTCTGCAGAAACTCAGGGATGCTCTCGACAAACGCGAGGTCGCCGTGAAGACCGTCGAGGTGGAAATCGACCAGATCAAGAACGAGTCTGAGGAGTTCGCGGCCTCCTTGAACGATCAGAAGGCCGCATTCGAGAAGGAGTCGCAGAAGACCAAAGCTAGCTTGATCGAGGAGAGGAACGCGTTCGAGCAGGACACGCTAGCCTTTGAGCGTGACAGGGCCGATACTCAGAGACAGATCGCAGAGGCGGAGAAGGAGATAGACGAGAAGCTGGCGAGGATCGAGGAGGAGCGCAGGGAGGTCGAGGAGAAGTCTCTCGCAGTTGAGGAGATGAAGACCATACTGAACCAGCGTGCCAGCGATGTGGCCTCCTCGGAGCTCAAGATGGCGGAGGAGCGCGTATCGATCGAAGGGCTGAGGCGCGAGTTGACGAAGAAGCGGGAAGAGATGGAGATGCTGGAGCGCGACCTGGCAATCAAGCATCAGAACATCCAGGCCACCGCCGAGCTGGTCCAGAATACCAAATCAACCGTGGACGAGCGGGAAGGTCTCCTGAGGGAGCAGCTGTTGGTCTCAGAGAATGAAAGGAACACGCTGGAGGCAAAGAGAGTTGCCTTGGAAAGCCAACAGTCGGAGCTGGAGAAAGAGAGGGACGAGGTCGCTACTAAGGCTGAGGAGACAGCTGCTCAGCAGACCGAGCTGGAAGAGTGGAAAGCCCAGCTCGATGAGATCTCAGAATCATTGAAGGCCAAGGGGGCCGAGATCAAGGCAAAAGAAGCTGCGATCCTGGCGTCCAAGGACGATTACACGAAGATGAAGGAGGAGCTCGTAGCCGAGAAGGCCGAGCTTGAAGGCGATTACAATTCGAAGTTCTCGCAGATCGAGGACAAGAGCAGGCTCCTCGAGGCGGAGGCCGCATCGCTCGAAGCGGTCCGCAACAAGATGACGCTCTCAGAACAGGATGCGAGCGGACGGGAGGAGGCCATACTCGCGGCAGAAGGCGTCCTCGGGGAACGTGAAAAGAAGCTTGCGGATTCAGAACTGGCGTTCCAATCGGCCAAGAGGGCAATAAGCGAGCAGTTGGATAACCTGAAGCTCGAGAAGCAGTCCATGGAGGAACAGAAGAACAAACTTGCGAAGGACTGGGAGGCCCTCCAGCAGGAAAAGGACGGGATCCAGAAAGAGATAGAAGCCTCGTGGACCGAACTGGAGTCGGCCAAGAAGGACTTGGAGGAGCGGGCCGGGGCACTCGAGGAGAAGGGAGATGCACTGTCAGCCCGTGAGAATGACCTCAATACATCCGCGGGAGATGTTGCCGCGAGGAAAGCAGAGTTGCAGCAACTTGAGCTCAGACTGAACGAATCGCATTCGACGCTCAAATCAAAAGAGGAAGAGCTCAAGAGGATGACTACAGAGATCGAGGGGCTCAAGATTGAGGTCGGCCAGAAACATGAGGCATCTCAGCAGAGCATAATGGCGATGCAGCACGACCTCGAGCAGAAGACGGCCGCTCTCGAGGAGGAGAAGGCTGGGCTCGAAGCCGAAAAGGCACGGACGATTGCGAGCATTGAATCTGAACGGGCGGCCATTGCCTCTGAACAGTCCCGAATTATCGATGAATTGAATTCCGAGAAGGCGACTGTGGCGACCGAGAAGGCGGAACTGAAGCAAGAGGCCAGCAGGATCTCGACCGCCAAGGCCGAGATCGTTCAGGCGCAGGAGCAGATCGAGGCGAAGTATGCAGAGACCGAGACGCGGGCGCGGGAGGGCAAGTCCCGTGATGAGAAGATCGTGCAGAGGGAGATACTTCTAGCGGAGCGAGAGGCTGCGGTTGCCAGCACCGAGGTTGAGTCAAGAAAGGCACTCGAGGCAGAAGGAATGACCCTCCAGAGAGCCAAGGCAGAAATCGACTCCCTGAGGGCAGAACTTGGACGGGAAGAAGCCGCCTTGGAGGAATCACGGAATGACCTGTCTGAGGCTCACATGGAACTGGGGCAGGAGAAGGTTGCCCTGGAAGAATCAAGGAAGCAACTCTCTGAAGCTCATGCAGAATTGGCTGACAACAAGACCCTTCTGGAACAGAAGGAGGCCGCGATCAGCAGCGGCTCTGCCGAATTGGGGCTGGAGAAAGCTGCCTTGGAGGAGTCCGAGAAGGAACTGGCAGAAGCGCACGCAGAGCTGGCCCAGAAGAAGCAGTTTCTAGACCAGAACGAATCCGCCATCGCCAGCGGCTCTGCAGAACTGACGTCGCAGATGTCAGCACTCGAAGAATCAAAGCAGGGGATGACTAGAGCTCTTGCGGAACTAGCTGAGAAGAAGACGGTCCTCGAACAGAAGGAAGCTGCGATATTCAACAGCTCCGCGGAGCTGGAGAACAAAGCCATGAGCCTCGCGCAGATGGAGTCCAAGCTCGCGGGTGAGATGAAATCCCTCGAGAGCAGACAAGCTGCCCTGAACATGAGAGAGCAGGATGCAGGGAAGTCCATGGACGAATACAGGGCCGTCCTGGACGAGATCGCCAAAGAGGGAGAGGGTCTGAAATCGAAGGAGTCAGACTTGAAGGCACGCACGGCGCAACTCGAACAGAGCATCAACGACCTCGAGCTACTTCAGGCGGCTACCGAAAGAGAGAGGAATCTGATTGATCAGAAGGATGCCGGGCTCGAGCAGCTCAGGATGGAGCTCGAGAAGTGGCGCATCGAACTCATGGACAAGAGGGAGCAGCTGGAGGAAGAGGTCCGGGAGAGGGTCACGGAGGTCTCCCATCAAGCGGCGAGCTTGACGAGACCGCAGGCTGCCACCGTCACTGACGATGCCCTGCTCAGGCGGGAGATAGAGCTGCGGAACCTCGAAGAGCATCTTCGTTCAAGAGGACGCGATCTCGAGACGAAGGAGCGGACAGTCGCTGTCGAGATGGAGAGGCTTGAGAAGGAGCGGACGGAGGTCCAGGATATCTGGGACAAGGTAGACTTCTCGAAGAAGGGGATCGCCGCGGTCATGGATGAGAAGACAATCGTAGAGCTAGAGAGGAGGAAGCAAGAGCTGGACCAGCTGTACCTGAAGCTCTCCGACCGAGAGGAGACCATACGCAAGGACGAAGCACGCCTTGAGGGTGAATGGAGCAGGCTTCAGACGATCGAGGAGGAGCTCTCCGATCTAGCGCGAGTCCTGAAGTCCAAGGACGATGACATAAAGAGGCTGGACGGGCCGGCCTAGCCCGACCATTTGTTCTTGAGAGGCTCAGAACACAGTGACCTTGCCCTTCACGATCAAGTCCGTCAGGTCGGTTATTCTAGCGAGTCCGTCGTCATAGATCGCCCTGATCTCCTTCTCGTACCTCTTCTGGTTCACATTCGGGGCGTAGATGACGTTGGCGCTAGCGGCCTGGGGTGCGTCGATCGGACGGCCGATCTGAGAAAGCATCCTGGTGTGCACCTCGACGATGTCCCCCTTGCCCATCTTGATGATGTCGCTGGCAACAATGTTGGCCAGTATGTTATACAGCTTGCCAACATGTGTGACTGGGTTCTTGCCCGCGGATGCCTCCATGCTCATCGGCCTCATCGGTGTGATCAAGCCGTTGGCGCGGTTGCCTCTGCCCACAGAACCATCATCGCCATTCTCCATGCTCAGCCCCGACACCGTCAGGTAGTAGATGCCCTTCCTGTAATCGTCCGCGGTGTTGACGAAAACTTTGAGCTTCCTGTCCGTGAATCCCTGGGCGAAATCATGGATCTTGCTGGTCGCCTCCTCGATGGCGCTCTCATAATGGCCCTTGTCTGGGACCTTGGAGGAAACTATCGCGACCGCGACTGTCAGATCGATCTCGTCGCCCATCCGGCAAGCCATGACCTTGACATCCTCACCAAGCTCGGGAAGCTTGTGCCAAAGCTTGCAGTTGATGAACTTCTCAGTCTCGAGCGTGATCTTCTCGGTCTCGCTGAGGGGCGCGAATCCGACTCCGAACGAAGTGTCGTTTGCGAGAAGCCGCTTGGTCTCGTAGAGTCCTCTCAGGTCGACGCTGCCCTGTCCGATCCTGCAGTCAAGGGTCACATCCCATTCCACATCAAGGTTCTTGCAGGTCTTCTCCAGGTAGGAATACGCGGCTTTTAGGGCACACGTCCTGTACGGGAGCCTCTCTCCGTTGACTTCAGTGGTCGCTCGACCAACCAGGAGCACATATATCGGCTCTAGCATGTACCCGCCGCCGAACCTGGGTGCGGACTGGCCGCCAACGACCTCCACCTCATCGGTGTTGTGGTGCAGTATCCTGCCGTACCTCTCCCGGTACATCTTGCACAGAGCCCTGGAAACACTCTCGGCCAGCCCGTCAGCGATGCTGTCCGGGTGTCCGATACCCTTCCTCTCGACGAACTCGATGTTCTGCTTTTCAATGGGAGTGTGGGTCAGTTGCTCAATGAAAATGTTCCTTTCCATAAGCTCATCTCAACCAAGCTGAAGGCGAAGAATAAAATGGTCGCACTTAACCTTTTCGGACATGCACGTCCCGCTGTGGAGAGATGTGCAGGGTGCTCACTTCTTCTTGCGATATCCCTTCCGTCTGGACTCCCTGAGGCTGCCTTCAGGGACGAGGCACATCTTCTTGCCAGAGAGAACGCCAGCGACGCCCTCCTTGCTCTCTACCTTGCTGTAGTCGTCGCACATCTTGCAGGTCGGAGGGCAGACGGATATGCGGTCCTTCGGCTCTGGGTACGAGAACGTTCCGCCCTCGTAGTTCCTCAGCACGACGCGCTTGTCGGACATGGATATCAAGTATTGAGGCGCTATCGGTATCTTCCCTCCGCCGCCAGGGCCGTCAACGATGAAAGTCGGAATGGAGAACCCTGACGTGTGTCCCCTGAGCGCTTCCGCGATCTCGATGCCCTTCGCAACCGATGTCCTGAAGTGCTCGATGCCCCTTGAAAGATCGCACTGGTAGAAGTAGTACGGTCTGCACCTGATCTTCACGAGATCCTGTACGAGCTTCTTCATAATCGTCGGGCAGTCGTTTATCCCCTTGAGCAACACAGACTGGTTCCCAACCGGGATGCCGTGGTCGACAAGCATCTCGACGGCCTTCTTCGACTCAGGGGTGATCTCCTTCGGATGGTTGAAGTGCGTGTTCAGCCACATGGGATGGTACTTCGTGAGCATCTTGCACAGTTCGGGCGTGATCCTCTGAGGCATCGTGCATGGCGTCCGGCTTCCTATGCGGACGATCTCAACATGGTCGATGGCCTTCAAGCGTTTGATGATGTCTTCAAGGAACGAGTCTGAAACTAGCAGAGGGTCGCCCCCAGACAACAGAACGTCTCTGATCTCCTCGTGCTTAGTGATGTACTTGATGGCGGCGTCAATCGAAGCCTTGTCTCGCTGGTGGTCCTGCTGTCCTGCCAGCCTTCTCCTCGTGCAGTGCCTGCAGTAGTTGGCACACATATCGGTGATGAGGAACAGAACTCTGTCCGGGTACCTGTGCGTGAGGCCGTGCACGGGCGAGTCTATGTCCTCGAACAGAGGGTCCTCCATGTCAGATGCGCTGAAATCCAATTCCTTGATCGTGGGTATGGCCTGCATCCTGATAGGGTCGTGCGGGTCGTCCGGGTCCATTAACATTGCGAAGTACGGGCTGATGGCCATTCTGAGAATCTTGAGCGATTCGTGCACTCCCGCCTCTTCATCTGGGGTGAGGTTGACGACCTCCTTGAGCTGGTCGACGGTGGTGATCCTATTCGCGACCTGCCATCTCCAATCGTCCCACTGCTCTTTCGTGACGTTCTTCCAGAGAGAGACTTCTTTGTAAGACCTCATGACACATCCCTTTCAGGGCTGACAGAATTCCACATTGTTCGACACTCTATTTATCATCTGCCCAGCACATGGCTAGCAGCGTTACGAACTCCGATAACACAATACGAAATCGGAAGGCTCTTCCCGCGCTCGATGAACGTTATCGGAGGCGCGTGTCTAATCGCATCTTCTGCGAACCGTGTTGTTCACCAATGGTTAAATATGCTAACTCTGATTCGAGAAAAAGCCGTTCCAGAAGGCCGGAAGCAGTCGTTAGTTACGCGCGTTTCCGCGACCTCGAGGTTGATCGCGAGTGATGCGGTCTACGCAAAGGTGTTGGCATGAAGAGAGTTGCAATAGTCGGAGCAGGACAAAGCAAGTATGGCGAATTCACCGACAAGGGCATCAAAGAACTGTTCTTCGAAGCATACAAGGACATGAGCGCTAGCGTAGACAATGGTCTAGACCCGAAAGCCATCGAGGCCGCCTACATAGGCAACCTCGGCTCGGGAGGCTTTCAGCTTGGAAACATGTCCGCTCTGGTGATGGAGTATTGCGGCCTTCCTTACATCTTGACGATGAGGATTGAGAACGCATGTGCATCAGGCGGGTACGCGCTCGTCGCCGCGATAATGGATGTGCTCTCTGGCACACACAAGGTTGCATTGGCTGGAGGCGTCGAGAAGATGACAGACGTGTCTAGCACGAAGCAGAAGTACTGGCTCGGCGTCTCTGGTGACACCGAGTACGAGAGACTTGCCGGCACGACCTTCTCCGGCCTGTACGCGCTGATCGCTCAGAGACACATGCACGAGTTCGGAACCAAGCGCGAACATCTATCGATGGTGGCTGTCAAGAACCACAAGAACGGCGCACAGAACCCGAAGGCGCAGTTCCAGAGGGAGATCACCCTCGAGCAAGCGATGAAAGGGCCGATTGTTGCCGCTCCCTTGAATCTGTTCGACTGCTGTTCGACCACCGATGGCGCCTCGGCAGTTCTCGTGTGCGATGCGGACATCGCTAAACAGTTCACTGACACACCGATCTACGTGGCTGGGTTCGGCACATCGAGCGACTACCTGGCGATCCATGACAGGGTGAACACCGTCACTCTCGAGGGCACAAAGAAGGCCAGCGAGAGGGCATACAAGATGGCGGGACTAACGGCAAAGGATATTCATCTTGCAGAGGTCCACGACTGTTTCACGATAGCCGAGCTCCTTGCGTACGAAGATCTCGGATTCTGCGAGAAGGGCAAGGCAGGGCAGTTCATCGAAGAAGGCCACACCCAGATAGGTGGGGACAAGCCCGTAAATGCTAGCGGCGGCCTGAAGTCCAAAGGACATCCGATTGGATCGACCGGGACAGGACAGGCGTATGAGATGTTCAACCAGCTCAGAGGAACGGTTCAGAAACCCACAAGACAGGTCAAGAACGCCGAAATAGGGTTGGTGCACAATGTAGGCGGTTCAGGTGGGACCGTCGCTGTTACAATCATGAGGAGGTGAACGGGTTGGCGACTGGCATTTCAGGATATGGTACATACATCCCGAGGTTCAGGATCAAGAAGGAAGAGTACACAAAGGCCTGGGGTTCGTTCTCTGCCGCTGGTGTGAACGAGAAATCCGTCATGGGCTTCGACGAGGACGTGTTGACATCGGCGGTCAAGGTTTCGAAGCGAGCGCTTGAATCCGTGCCGCTCACGCCTGATAAGGTGTCGAGATTCGCCTTGGCATCCACTTCCGCTCCGTATGTCGAGAAGCTGCTGTCGGGCACGGTGCTCGTGAGCCTGGGCATACCGAACTCCGCGTTCGCATCGGATCACACAACATCTACAAGGGCGGGAACCGAAGCCATGATATCCAGCTTCGAGCACCTGGCCGCCAACCACGGTGGAAACGCGGTGGTCGCCGCCGCGGACGCACCTAGGGCAAGCATGTGGAACTCGTTCGAGCATCCACTGGGAGCTGGCGCCGCAGCGTTCGTCCTTTCGGGAGACAACCTTATAGCCGAGCTCGAAGGGCATGCGTCATACGCCAGCGAGTACTTCGGAGAGCGGTTCAAGGCGAGGAACGACGAGCTGATCCAGGACATAAACGTTAAGAAGTTCGAGGAATCGTCCCTGATTGTCAACACCACGAAGGCAGGCACCGCGCTCATGAAGAAGCTGAACAGGAATCCCGAGGACTACCAGCACGTGGTCATACAGCAGCCCGACGCCAAGGTCCCGGCCACGGTAGCCGCGAGACTGCACTTCACTGATGTTCAACTGGCAGCGGGCCTGGTCTCGAAATCGGTCGGCGACCTCGGGGCAGGCTCTGCGCTCGTGGGACTCGCAGCAGTCCTGGACGTCGCGAAGGTCGGCGACAAGGTGATGGTAATCTCCTACGGTTCAGGCGCTGGCAGCGACGCCCTGAGCTTCAAGGTTGTCAGCGAGAGGAAATCACCCTTCAAGGTACAGACAGAGCTCGACCGCAAGGAGTACATCGACTATGTCAAGTACCTCAAACTCAAAGGAGCAATCGTGTGAGGTGAGATGATATGGCACATGTTTCAATCCCGATGTATTGGAGGACCATCCCCCAGAGGTACAAGCTCGTAGGTCACAAGTGCAAGAAGTGCGGCCACATCAACTTCCCGCCCAAGGGCGTCTGCAAGTCCTGCAACGCATCCTCGGAGTTCGAGGAGGTGCAGATGAGCGGCAGGGGGAAGATCCACACCTTCGTCCTGATAAGCGCAGGCGGTGCGCCCCCGGAATTCGCGGAGCAGGAGAAGGCAGGAGGACAGTACCCAGTGGCCATCGTGGAGTTCGAGGAGGGCCCGAAGGTCATAGGCCAGATTGCGGACGCCGACCCGAAGGAGGTCAAGATCGGGATGCCGGTCAAGACCGAGCTAAGGAAGATATACAGCGAAGAGGGCGTCATAAGATACGGATTCAAGTTCGTCCCAGTAGCGGAAGGAAAGTGATTAGATGGACCCTGGAAAGATGATGACAATGAAGGAGGCGGTGTCGAAGTACGTCAAGGACGACGACATCATCTACTTGGCGGGATTCACGCACATGATCCCGTTCGCTGCAGGCCATGAGATCATCCGGCAGAAGAGGCGGAACATGACCCTCTGCCGGGCAACGCCGGATATCATATACGATCAGATGATAGCTGCCGGTTGCTGCAAGAAGGCGATGTTCAGCTACGCCGGAAACCCTGGCGTCGGTTCACTTAGGTGCTTCAGGAGGGCCCTGGAGAAGGGCCAGCCGAACAAGATCGAGATCGAGGAGTATACGCACTTCGGCCTGTCAGGCAGGCTTTACGCGGGGGCGACCAACATGCCGTTCCTGCCGATGCGCACGAACCTTGGCTCGGACCTCCCGGCACAGAACCCCAACATGAAGACGATCAAGGACCCATACTCTGGCGACGAGGTGTCCATCGTACCGCCGCTGAAGCCAGACCTGGCGGTCGTGCATGTCCAGAGATGTGACATAGAGGGCAACTCGCACATATGGGGGATCATAGGTGAGCAGAAGGATGCGGCGTTCGCGTCCAAGAAGGTCATAATCAGCACAGAGGACATCGTGGACGAGTCGGTCATAAGATCCGACCCGAACAGGACCGTGATTCCGGACTTCGTTGTACACGCGGTCGTGCACGAGCCATGGTGCGCGCACCCGTCATACACCCAGGGGTACTACGACAGAGACAACGAATTCTACATGCAGTGGGACGAGATAACTAAGGAGCACGACACGACATTGAAGTACCTGGATGAATGGGTCTTCGGAGTCGAGGACAGGGCGGCGTACATGAAGAAGATCTCGGCGGAGAAGCTGCTGAAGCTGAAGCCGAAGGCGGCCTACTGCACGCCCGTCGACTACGGGACTTTGTGAGGAGGATGATGACTGTGACAGAAGTAACTCCGAGCGAATTGATGGTCATAGTAGCGGCAAGGGAACTCAAGGACAGGGAATCGGTCCTTGTAGGCGTGGGCATTCCGAACCTGGCAGCCAACCTGGCGAAGAAGCTCCAGGCGCCGCACCTGAACATGGTGTACGAGTCGGGGGCGGTGGGCTCCAACCCAACAAGGATGCCTTTATCCATAGGCGACCCATGCCTCGTCACGGGCGCGAAGAGCGTCTGCTCGATGTACGAGCAGTTCGCATACTACCTTCAGGGCGGTAGGATAGACGTCGGCTTCCTTGGAGGCGCGCAGATCGACAAATACGGGAACATCAACTCGACGGTCATCGGCCAGTACGCTGCTCCCAAGGTCAGACTGCCTGGCAGTGGCGGAGCATGCGACATCGCGTCAAACGTCAAGAAGATCATCGTGATAACCCCCCACGAGAAACGCAGGTTCGTCGAGAAAGTGGACTTCCTGACGAGTCCGGGGTTCATCGACGGCAAGGAGAAGTGGAAGCAGCTGAAGTTGCAGGGCGGCGGCCCCTTTGCAGTCATCACAAACCTGTGCACAATGAAGTTTGACGAGATCACAGGCGAGATGACCGTCGTGTCTCTCCATCCCGGCGTCACGCTAGAAAAGGTTCAGGAGAACACCCCTTGGAAGCTCAAGGTGGTCGAGAGATTGGAGAACACTCCCGCGCCGACGGATAGAGAAATCGCAACGCTCCGCGCGCTAGATCCCGCTAAGACATATCTGGGGTGATTGCAGGTGTGCGCTGAATTCGATCCGATCTCTGAATATCAAGCGAAGACGACGAAGAGCTTTGAACTGTTCAAGCACGCTTGCCAACACCTCCCTGGTGGTGTCACGGGCAATATCAAGTTCTACAAACCGTACCCGATCTACGCAAAGCGTGCGAAGGGATCTCACCTCTGGGATGTAGACGGCAACGAGTACATAGACTACATGCTGTGCTTCGGTCCTCTGATTCTGGGGCATGGACACCCGAGGGTGATGCAAGCGATCCAGAAGCAGCTGGAGGACGATGGCACTACAATCTTCGGCCCGCCACATGAGCTCGAGGTGAAGATGGCTGAGCGGCTGAACCGCATCTTCCCCAGCGCGGAGATGACACGATTCGCGAACTCCGGGCTCGAAGCGACCATGCACGCGCTACGGGTTGCCAGAGGGTTCAAACGGAAGAGCCGAATCGCCAAGTTCGAGGGACACTATCACGGGTGCTACGACGAGGCTTTGGTCAGCCTGACGCCGTCCGAGGAGACAGCCGGGCCGGAGGCGGCCCCCCAGCCAGTGTCCTGTTCGATGGGGACATCGGACTACACCCTCCAGAGCGTACAGGTCCTGCCTTTCAACGACACGGAGAACACAATTCGGCTGCTGAGAGCGCACAAGGGCGATCTGGCAGCAGTGATCATGGAGCCGATCCAGAGGGGGTTCATCCCCTCAGATCCCGAGTTCTTGAAGGCCGTCCGCGAGACGACAACTGAGCTTGGGATCGTATTGATATTCGACGAGGTGATGTCGGGCTTCCGCATGGATCGACTGGGTGGAGCGCAAACGATGATGGGAGTAACTCCGGACTTGATGTGCCTAGGCAAGATCATCGGTGGAGGATTCCCATGTGGCGCGTTCCTCGGCAGGCGGGAGATCATGGAAGTGGTCAATCCCTTCACCAGGAACAAGGATGATAGAGTCTTCCACGGCGGCACATTCAACGGCCATCCGACAATACTGGCCGCAGGAATGGCAACATTGGATGTGCTCGATGAACCAGAGACCTATCCATACCTGAACCGGATCACGGAGAAGCTTCAAAATGGCATGAACGATCTCTTCGATAGACTGAATGTTGAGGCCCAAGCTATAGGTCCGGGTTCGACGTTCAAGATTGTCTTCAGCAAGAGGAAGCTGTGCGACTACAGGGACGCTCTGAAGTGTGACCAGAAGAAGCAGCAGCTTTTCGACTTTGGCATGATCTCACGAGGCATCCACTTCCACCCTGACAAGCCGTTCTACACATGCACTGAGCATACAGACAAGGATGTCGAACACACCCTGAATGTCGCCGAAGAAGTCCTCATGAAGATGAGGTAGGCGGATAATCAGACCTCGGCAACCAGCTTGCCCTCGAACTCGGCTACTGCGGGGCCTGTCATATAGGCGTTGCCGTCCTTGGCGAACTCAATCCCGATGTCCCCTCCGAGTGCATGTACTGTCACAATGCCCGGCTTGACCCACCCCAGGGTGTGCGCCACAAAAGCGCTCGCGGTGGCGCCTGTCCCACATGCCATGGTCTCGTTGTAGACTCCTCGCTCGTAGGTCCTGACCTTTATCTCGTGATCCCCCACGACCTGCACAAAATTGATGTTGATGCCATCGGGGAAGCGAGTGCGGTCCCCGTTCACCAAGTCGCCGATCATCCTCACGTTCTCGGAACCAAGATGCTCGGACCTCACGACAACATGCGGCTCCCCTGAGTTGACGACATATCCGGACAGGGACCGTTCGGTTGAATCTAACGGGATGACAATCAGCCCGTCCTTCACACTCAGTCTCCCTGGAATGTACTCTCTGAGGTCCTTCGTGCCAGTCCTGACGGATCCCATATTCGCGCGATACTGTCCGCCGGCATGCGTAACCTGCTTGACACCATCCTTCGTCAGGATGTCTACAGCATCTTTGCCTAGCTTGTTCGCAACATAGGCGGCCACGCACCGCAGTCCGTTACCGCACATGTCTGCTTCATTTCCAGCGGGCTCGAAGAGCCTCATGGAGCCGTGCACGCCTTCTGCCTTCTCGATGAATATGACACCGTCCGCGCCGACCTTGAAATGCCTATCGCATAGCTTACGGGCCAGCTTGCTTCGGTCCGAGTCAGGGGTTACAGGACCTTCCATCTCGTCCTTGATGATGAAATCGTTCCCGCAACCCTGGTACTTGACGAACCTGAAATCGTATTTCATACCGGTACCTGGATGGCAAGTCAGGATTTAATCATGATGCGCAGGACATCAACCCAGACAACCGTTAAATAAGCAGGGCGGGATTCCTGAATCCGAACCAGCTCGCTCTCGGGACAGGGGAGGAAGCATTGCACGACATTCTGATCAAAGGCGGGAGGGTCATTGACGGCTCGGGAGCTCCTGCGACTCCGCTTGATGTGGCAATCGACGCGACGAAGATATCCGGCCTTCACAAGCGCTCAGATTCTAGGGCAACCGTGACAATCGATGCCGCCGGCAAGGTCGTTTGCCCTGGGTTTATCGATATCCACTCCCACTCGGAACTGTCCCTGCTCTGCAATCCACTGGCAGAGAGCAAGATCCGGCAGGGGGTCACGACAGAGCTCGTAGGCAACTGCGGGATGTCGCCCGCTCCCGTGATCGGTGCTGCCAAGGACTACATTGAAGAGTACGCCAGAATGCTCGATGTCTATGTCGACTGGGTGACCCTCGACGAGTACCTGCTCAGGTTATTGAACCTTAGGACGTCCGTCAATGTCGCCTCTCTCATCGGAGCGGGAATGCTCCGGGCAAGCGTCATCGGTACAAAAGACGTCAGCGCGGATGAAGAACAGCTCAGCAAGATGAACCAACTGCTCGCGGATGCGATGCTCCAGGGCGCATTCGGCCTGTCCTCGGGCCTGATATACGCCCCTGACTGCTACTCAAGCACCCAGGAACTGGTATCCCTCGCTTCCACATCGGCCTCCATGGGCGGACTATACACCAGCCATATAAGAGGGGAGGGCAGAACCCTGGTGTCGGCAGTACGGGAGGCCATCCAGATTGGACGGGAGGCTCCGACCAGGGTCGAGATATCCCATCATAAGGCTTGCGGCAAGTCCAGCTGGGGGGTCGTGAACCAGACGCTCAAGATGATCGAGGATGCGAGGACGTCGGGGGTCGACGTCGCCTTTGACGTCTACCCGTACACCGCCTCGAGCACGACCCTGGACACCATCCTGCCGCCATGGGCAAGAGAGGGGGACAAGGAGACGATTCTTGCTAGGCTTGCGGACCCCGAAACGAGGAAGAGGATATGCGAGGAGTTCAGGAACTCGTCCGATACCTGGGAGGACATCGCCGCGGAGACCGGATGGGATAAGATCATCCTTGTGGGCTTCAGTAGGGAATCCAATAGGAGATTCGAGAACAAGTCCGTGACGCAGATAGCTGCCATGCTCGGCAAGAGCCCAGATGACACCGCCCTTGATCTCATAGCGGACGAGGAACTTCAACTAGCAGCTATATTCCATGAGATAGACGAGAACGACGTGATGAAGGTCATAAGCCATCCACTGGCGTCCATCGGTTCCGACGGGTAGGCAGAAGCTCCTTACGGCCCTTCGGGCAAGTCGGCAACTCATCCGAGGGCCTACGGCGCGTTCCCACGGGTCATCAGGAGATACGTCGTTGAGAAGGGGCTGTTCTCGCTTGAGGAAGCAATCAGGAAGATGACCTCGTGGCCTGCGGAGCGAATAGGTTTGACTGACAGGGGCGTTCTGGCAAAGGGAATGGCGGCCGATGTCGTGATTTTCGATCCCGAGAAGATCAGAGATATGGCGACCTTTGAGGATTCCCACAGATACCCGGAAGGAATAACGAGTGTGATTGTCAACGGCGCAGTGACGATCGACAATGGCGAACACACGAAGGAGCGCGCTGGCCAGGTCCTGAGACACTTGCCCCGGGTCTCTTAGCCTTTCATGCTCAAACCGCAGATGTCCAGCGCGACCTCGGAATACACCTTCTGGCATTTGAGCAGGTCGTCTACGAGGACATATTCGATGCGGGCATGTGCTCCCGCACCACCTGGCCCAAAAACGACCGTCGGCATCTTTGCGAAGTGAGTCATGAGGGCAGCATCGGTCCATCCCCAGAAGCTGGTCGTCTTCGCAGGTTTCTTGGTCACGTCCCTAACAGCTCTCTCCAACGACTTGACGACCGGATGCCCTGTCGAAACCACATTCGGTACATGGTTCATGGTCTTCATGTTTGAGGGGTCCCGCTTGAGCTCTGCCCTGAACCTGGGGTCCTCCTTCTTTATGTCGTCGAAGATGTCGTAGATCTCCTGAAAGACTTGCTGGAGCTTCTCCTCAGGGATCCATCTCCTGTCGATCCTAATGACGCAGTGTTCCGCTACAGAGCTTGGCTGCTGACCCCCTTGAATCACTCCCAGGTTGAGAGTAGGCGGAAGCGTGTGCCTGGACTTGCGCTCCCGAAGCCGTGGGAGCAAGTCAGTCTCGACAGCGTTGACGAACTTGGCCGCCATGGAGATCGCGTTCACGCCTCGGTCAGCTTGGCCGCCATGTGCCGCTTTACCGTAGAAGTGCACATTTAGCCATTCCAGGCCTCTGTGAGAAGGCTGGACCTCGAGGTCGGTGGGCTCCCCAACAATCGCCATGTCCGCCCTGGGACCTTTGAGGATCAAGTCCTCGGTCCCTTCGCTCTTTCGCTCCTCCCCAACGACAGCCGTAAAGTGCAGGTCCCCCTCAAGCTTGATTCTGGCTCGATCGATGGCAACCAAGGCCATCGCCATAGCCCCTAGACCGCCTTTCATGTCGAGGGCGCCTCTGCCATACAGTCTGCCCTTGACGATCTTAGGGGTGAATGGCGGGATATCCATGTCGAATGCTGGGACGGTATCAGTGTGTCCGTTCAGCATTAAGCTCCTGCCTTTCCCGTGCCCCTTTATCACAGCAATCACGTTCGGCCTGCTCTTCTCCACAAGCCTCAGTCTCGAATCGATCCCCTCACCAAGAAGGAACTCGTTCATGTGCTCGGCGACCGCCTTCTCTTGCGTTGGGACCTCCGGATGGCTCTCTATCCTCACGAGGTCCTTCACCAGTTTCTCGATCTCGGACTTCCTCACTGCTCGCCAGACCCTGTCCAGATGATTGGATGACTTCGCGGTCATGTGGGGACCAACCTAGTACCAAGCGCTTGGCGGATGCGGATAGCGCTTGCACGCGAAAAAAGTATCTGACGGCATCCATCAGCTTTTGAGGCGTCCGTGCTCCTTGATAATCTCCAGAGTCCGGTCGATCGGGAGTGCCATCACCACATGGTCATCTCTGCCCTGCATCGTCTCCGCCTTGAACAGGGAGTTGATGATCGATTCAGCCACCGAGTCCGCCGTAGCCCTGAACAACACGTTCATGTCCCTATCGAGCAAGAGGTGCTCGGTCACCAAACCGTTGTGTCTGTATCTCTCATGGATGTTCGCGGTCGAGAACGCGAGGACGATGTCTCCGCTCCCGTTGTGGGATGCAGAACCTGTAGTCGCCAGGCCCATGATTGCCCTTTTGGCTATCCTGCCCAACTGTCTGGAATCCAGTGGCGCGTCCGTTGCGACGACCATCACGATAGATCCCTGCTCGGGTCGCTTGTAGTCGGGCGACCCCAGAAGGCTGCCGACCGGCACACCGTCGATCCTGAGCTCGTTCCAGTCTCCGTGGTTGGACAGGACTAACGTGCCAACAGTGAACTTCCCTGCTTGCACGGAGACAACTCTAGAGGAGGTTCCGATGCCACCCTTGTAGTCATAGCAGCTCATCCCTGTGCCAGCGCCAACCGCGCCCTCCTGGACCGTCGAGTTGGCTCCTTCGAGCGCAGCCAATACATGCTCTTCTCTTACATGCATGCCCTGAGAGTCGTTCAAGTAGCTGTCGTCGCACTCAGTCACGATCGGTATGATTGTATCGTCAAGACTGCCGACGGTGGGGTTGCTCTTGACCATGTACCTGATGACCGCATCGGCCACCGTACCCATGGACATCGTGTTCGTCAGCATGATCGGAGAGTCGATGAGACCGAACTCCTTGATCTGGAGGGAACCAGTGAGTCCGCCGCAACCATTGAAATCGAAGTACGCTCCCTTGACTGGTCGCTCGTAGGAGTTGCCCTCATGAGGGAAGATCGCTGTCACTCCTGTTCTCACCGGTCCAGTCCCGGGTAGTAGTGGCCCCGAACCCCTTATGATGCTACAGTGGCCGACCCTGACCCCGGAAACGTCTGTGATCATGTTCTTGGGCCCGGTGGGCAGCTCCCCGAACCAGATCCCGGCCTCCCTGGCTCTTGGTCTGGTCACTTCTTGCCCTCTCCGGACTCGAGCCAACAAGACACCCAGTGTTCCTGCGAGACGAACATCGGCTGCGGCTCCTTCGACTTGCAGACATCCATGACGAACGGACATCTGGGGTGGAACCGGCATCCTGGCGGGATGTGCGCCGGGTCGGGCCTCTCGCCCTTAAGGATTATCTTCTCAGTCTTCATTCTCGGGTCCGGCTTCGGCACGACGGAGATGAGCGCCTTGGTGTAGGGATGTTTCGGACCCTTGATGACCTCCTCGGTCGGACCGAGCTCCACAATCTTGCCCAGGTACATGATGCCGATCCTGTCGCTGAAGACATACGCGACGCCCAGGTCGTGGGTGATGAACAAGTATGTGAGGCCCTTCTTATCCCTGAGGTCGAGCATAAGCTTCAGGATCTCGGACCTGATGGAGACGTCGAGCATGGACACCGGTTCGTCCGCGACCAAGAACTTCGGTTCAAGGACCAGCGCGCCTGCGATGCCGATCCTCTGTCTTTGTCCGCCGGAGACCTCGTGCGGGTACCTCCACATGAAGTCCTTCGGGGGCCTCAGGCCTGCGTCGTCTATTGCCTTAGCGACCCTCTTCTCTCTATCGGCCTCGTTCGCGCCAAGGTTGTTGACCACAAGTGGCTCCGCCACTATGTCGTAGATGGACTGCTTAGGGTTCAGGGACTCGTACGGGTCCTGGAATATCATCTGCATCTTCTGCCGGAGCAGTTTCATCTTGTCCTTGGTGAGCCTTCGGACATCGATGGTTCCGCTTGCGATGTTGATCTCTGCCTCCTTCTTGGTCATGGTCTTCTTTGCGACCGCTCGTTCCAAGGCACCCTTGATCTGAGCAGGTGTCAGTCCCTCTCCAGCGTAAGTGACCTCTCCACCAGTCGGTTCCACGAGCCTCAGAATGGCCTTCCCCGTTGTTGTCTTCCCGCAACCAGATTCGCCGACCAGGCAGAATATCTCCCTCTCCTTGATCTTGAAGGAGATGCCATCCACAGCCTTCACGAAACGCTGCTCTTTCGATGTGAGGCCCTCTATGAAACCTCGCCTGACCGGGAACCAGACCTGCAAGTCCGTGACGCTCAGAATATCCTTGACCATTCAGTTCACCCCTTCGGTCGTACGAAATGACATGCAGCGTAATGCCCAGGCAGAACCTCGATCAGCGGAGGTTCTTCCACCTTGCATACATCCTGCGCCATGTAGCATCTGTCAGCGAACCTGCAGCCCACAGGTGCCCTGATCAGGTTCGGAGGGTTGCCTGCGATCGATGCGGGCATCTTCCTCTCGCCCTTGATATTGGGGAAAGCCGCTATCAATCCCTTTGTGTACGGGTGCTGCGGGTTCGAGAAGACCTCTATCGCAGAGGACCGCTCGACAATCTTGCCAGCGTACATGATCGCCAGGAACTCGCAGGTTTCTGCTAGGACGGACAAGTCGTGCGATATTATGATCATAGCTAGCTCCAGTTCGTTCTGCAGATTCTTCAACAGCTGCAGGATCTGCGCCTGAATCATGACATCAAGAGCGGTTGTGGGCTCGTCGCAGAGGACCAACTTCGGCCTGCATGCGAGCGCCATGGCAATCATCACCCTCTGCCTCATTCCTCCACTGAACTCGTGCGGATACTCCCTGATCCTGTTCGGGTTGATCCCGACAAGCTCGAAGAGCTCCTTGACCCTCTTCAGGGCCACTTCCTCGTCCACTTTCTCGTGGAGCAGGATAGGCTCGGTGATCTGGTCTCCCACCCTCTTGACAGGGTTGAGCGCGTTCATCGCGCCCTGGAATATGATTGAAATGTCTCTCCACCTGATGGCTCTCAGCCTTTCACCGGTGATCTTGGACATGTCCTGACCCATGAAGTTGATCTGGCCGCCCGCGATGTATCCGTTCGCTGGCAGGAGCTTCATGATCGACAGCGCGGCCGTTGTCTTGCCGCAACCCGATTCGCCCGCAAGCCCCATCGCCTGGCCTTTGTCCAGAACGAAGCTGATCCCATCGACGGCCTTCAGCGTGCCCTCTTGCGTTTTAAAATATGTCTTTAAGCCATTGACTTCGAGCAATGTCATCGTTCGGTTCCCCCTTAACGATTTCAGTTGTCGATTGTCGTTGCTTCAAGGAGCGAGCGATCAGGCAAACAGCTTTCTATCCGCTGCTCCTGGACCTTCGGTGAATCCGATTTCGCTATAAATGCGTTTTGGATTGACTGAGATTCGTGTTGGTGTCCCAATTCGAGGCTTTCGAACGGAGTACACTCATTCGAAGGGCCATGAGCGCTCATCTTCGGACAGTGGCAACTCGATATCGAAGGACTTCGCCATCATCGTCGTTCCCGTACTCCTCCTGCATCTGCTCGCATATCCCGAATACCCGTTTGAGTTCGTCAAGCGGGTGATTGTGGCAGTCGACTCGCAAATCATGATAGAGCTTCGGCTTCGAAGAGGCGACGAGCAGGGCGGCGGACATCTTGCCCCGCTTGTCTCCTCCGACCTCCTGGCCCGCAACCAGAGCCCTTAGAAGCCTGTGCGCTAGCTCACCCTTCGATTTCTTGAAGGTATCGGCCATTGCCTCGAGCACGCCTACGCTGACTAGAATGTTCCCCGCAACTGCGAAATCGTCCCCAAGGACATGGCCCTTTGAGTCGCTACACTCGTCGCCCGTGAACCCATAACAGGAATTCGCATCGATTCCGATGACCTGTCTTCTCGCTCTCCCTTCATCCGCGGAAAGCAGCGATTCGATAGCGGTCTTCACTGGCAGGCCTTGCCTCATGAGATCTAGCCCCTGAAAACCCAGGTTCACGTTCACCCATGCCTGCGTGGCTATTGCTCCGACGCCTTCCTGGGCGAACGGAAGAAACGCTCCGACACAGGGAGCTGCCGTGGTGGATGCGACGCCGTAGTCGCCTGTCCTCTTGTCCCTCGCGACGATGGAGAATGTTCCTCTCTGCATCGTCGGGTGTATGAACCGCGTCCCAGATAACCAATATGGTTCTAATCCTGATATCTCACGAAGTACTCATCGAGATCTTCAGCCACTCTCGAGTTCCTGAAAACCGTCCTCGCCTCCTTTTCGAGCACGCTGATGTCCTCGTATCTTGGGCTTAGATGCACCAGAAAGAGAACATCCACGCCCGCACGTTTGGCCACTCCGGCGGCCTCCTTAGCCGTGGAGTGACCGAACCTCGCAGCGAGAGTCGAGTGGGACGTGTCCAGAGTGCAGTCGTGCACTAGCACATCAGCCCCTCGCGCGAGCTCCACCACCCTCTTGCTAGGTTTCGTGTCCCCCGAATAGACGATCTTTCTTCCAGGTCGCGACTTCCCCAATACCTGGTCCGGGGCGATCGTCTTCCCTCCGACGATGACCGATTTGCCTTCCTGCAGCCTCCGGTACATCGGTCCTTCTGGAATGCCAAGCCGCTTGGCCTTCTTCAGATCGAACCTGCCCCGCCGCGGCTTCTCCTCCAACGAAAACGCAAGGGAAGGAATGCTATGGTCTGCCCGAACGCACTTCACTGCATATCCGCCGAAATCTATTGACGTGCCGGGTCGAAGGGAGGACGCGACTACTTTGAATCCGCTCTTGAAGTATCCGAGGCCCATCATCGCGTCGACTGTCTCGACGATGCCCTCCGGTCCGAATATACTGAGCTCATCCTCACGACCGTTCAGGCTCATGCTCTGGATGAGCCCTGGAAGACCAAGGAAATGGTCCGCGTGCAGATGCGAGATGAATATCTTCTTGATCTTCATGAAGGAGACCGAGGACCGCATGAGCTGCCTCTGAGTGCCCTCTCCGCAGTCGAACATCACCACCTCGCCAGGCATCTGCAAGGCGATTGATGTGACGTTCCGCAGCTTCGACGGGTAGGTCCCCCCCGTACCCAGGAACACAATCTTCATTGAGATACCTCAGAACCGCGTTCAATCTGTGCTATTCGCTTAGATGACTGCATTTTGACAACTTCTGTGGAGAACCGTACCGCGAAACGATAGAAAAAGATGCCCATGAATCCCAGTGGTTCATGGGCTGGTGAATGAGTTTATTGGTATCCCGCGATGCGGCTAACCTTCGGGGTAGCTTGGTTATGGTCAATGAGGTCGAATCTTCTCCCGGTGGATCATGGGGCTCGTCCGTTGTGCTCTGTAGAAACCCTGTGAAAAGCGACATTCTGGAAAGGTAGAAACGTCGGCACAGCATGGCCCCTCCCTGGAGTCAAGCCAGTTCCGGAAAGAGTTGTCTTGACTCCAGGATGGGA
>JAHIZT010000116.1 GCA_018814355.1 Candidatus Thermoplasmatota archaeon
ATACTCGCAAACGTGTTCAGAAAGAGAAGATCCGGCAGGTGAGGTGGACCGACAGAATCTCGCCTGTCCAGAAGGCCTTCTGAACAAGCTTTATCTATGCTGACTGGTTTGTCCGGAAAGTCATGGCTCAATATGATTGGCACGAGGCCGAGCCCAAGTGGCAGGCCAAGTGGAAGGAGTGGGAGATCCACAGGTTCGACCCCTCGTCCAAAAGGGAGACCTTCAGCATCGACAACCCGCCCAGGTACGCCTCGGGGGCGCTCCATCTAGGCCACGCATATGGCTACACAGTCATCGACTTCGCAGCCCGGTACAAGCGGCTCAAGGGATACAATGTCTTCTTCCCTCTCTGTTTCGACGTGAACGGCACGCCGGTGGAGGTCCGAGTCGAGAAGGTCATGGGGATCAAAGCCTCCGATGTCCCGCGCCAAGAATTCATCAGGATGTGCAGCGAGTTCGCTGAGAAGTACATTGGCGAGATGACCAAGCAGTTCGAGATCCTCGGCGAGAGCATGGACCCGTCCATCTACTACCAGACGGACGCGGTCTATTACCGGAAGCTGACCCAGATATCGTTCATCAGGATGTTCAAGAAGGGCCTGGTCTACAAAGGGCACTTCCCCATCAACTGGTGCACGCGCTGCGGCACCGCGCTCGCGGATGCCGAGGTGAACCACGAGCCCAGGAAGACAAAGCTGAACTACATCAGATTCCACGAGACCGGCACAGGCGAGGAGGTTCTGATTGCGACCTCAAGGCCGGAACTACTGTGCACATGTCTCCTAGTGGCAGTCCACCCGGAAGATGCTAATAAGTCCTCCCTTCTCGGCAAGGAGCTTCGCGTGCCAATGTTCGATAGGAAGGTGAAGGTCATCTCCGATCCGAAGGTCGATCCCGCCTTCGGCACTGGAATCGTGATGATATGCTCCATCGGCGACAAGGACGACCTCGAGTGGATCATGAAGTACGGTCTTCAACTCGAGAAAGGGATTGATGAGGCCGGCAAGATGACCTCTCTGTGTGGGAAATATGCAGGGATGACAGTCTCTGAGGCAAGGAAGGCCGTCATCGAAGACTTGAAGAGCGCAGGCCTTCTCGTGAAGCAAGAGGACCTTGACCAGAATGTCGGCGTGTGCTGGAGATGCAACACCACGATCGAATTCCTGAAGGTGCCACAATGGTTCATCAGGAGCGTCCAGTTCAAGGACCAGGTGCTCGACATGGTCGACAGAATCGTCTGGAAGCCCGAGTTCATGAAGATACGCATCAGAGATTGGGTGAACTCGTTGGCCTGGGATTGGGTCGTATCGAGGCAGAGGTACTTCGCCACCGCGATCCCCCTTTGGGAGTGCGACAAGTGCGGCAGAGTCCTCCTGGCAGATGAACGGGACTGCTATGTCGATCCAACGGTCATCCATCCGAAGGCGGAGAAGTGCGAGACCTGCGGAGGGCGATATGTGGGTTCAACTGACGTATTCGACACCTGGATGGACTCCAGCATATCACCATTGTACAACACCTTCTGGGAGCGGGATGAGAAGCTCTTCAAGAAGCTATATCCGATGACGGTGAGGACGCAGAGCCATGACATAATCAGGACATGGGCATACTACACGATCCTCAGGGAGATGCTCTTGACCGGGGAGAAGCCCTGGGACGAGGTGATGATCCACGGCTTCATAATGGCGCCCGACGGGAGACCGATGCATGCGTCCACGGGAAACGTGATCGACCCGATGCCCATTCTGGAGAAGTACGGAGGGGACGCCATGCGTTACTACGCGTCGACTTGCGCGCTGGGCATGGATCACGCATTCAAAGAGCAGGAGCTTGTGCGGGGCACCAGGCTGGCAACGAAGACGTGGAACGTGATGCGGCTGGTCGGCTCCGCGTGCAAGGCGAGACCGAGTCGCCCTGGAAATAGCCATCCGATGGATTTGTGGATACTGAGCAGATTCGGGGAGCTGGTGCGCGAGATGGAACGCTGCAACGACGAGTACCAGTTCGACCGTTCCATGGCCATGCTCCAGGATTTCCTGTGGCATGAGTTCGCGGACCACTACATCGAGCTGGTTAAGCACAGGGCCTATTCGGATAAGGACGATGGCGCCAGGTATGCGCTGTACATCGTTGGCCTAGGCCTCTTGAAGATGATATCCGTGTTCCTTCCGCACGTCGCCGAGGACGCATATCAGACGGTGTTCAAGGAGCACGAGAAGTCCATCAGCATTCACGTGTCCGAATGGCCTACTGCTCCTGAGCGTGATGAGCAGGCCGAGAAAAAGGGCGAATTGATCAAGGAGATCGTCGCTTCAGTCCGTGCCTGGAAGTCTTCCAAGGGGATGTCTTTGAACTCGGAGATATCCAGGGTTGAGATCGTCGGTCCGGAAGCCGATCGACTCGTGGCCGGCTCTGAGGACGATATCAAGGAGACTCTCAAATCGAGGGAGTTCGAGACGAGAAAGGACATCTCACTCAAGGAGTCGGTCGCGCGAATCAAACCAGTTCACTCCAGGCTCGGGCCGGCCTTCAGGAAGGACGCCAAGGAGATCGTTGAGAAGCTGTCCTCGGTCTCGGGGACCGAGATCGGCCCGTCTGGAATCGAGATGAAGATGACCGATGGGCGCACAATCGTGATCGCTCCGGAGTACTTCGAGATTGAGAAGAAAATCACCTCAGACAAGGGCGCATTGGAGCATATCTCGGCCGGCGGATTGTCCATCATGGTCTATCAATGAGCCGCATCCAGCTTCTCGGACATTTCTCGACAGGTTATAATACTGAGAGCACGATTTGCAGGTTGAAATGGATAAGAAGGATGTCGTCGTGGAGGTTCTCCGCGGAGTCATGGATACACATACCGGTGTCAGCGTCTACGACATGGGCCTGATCTCCGATATTGTTGTGAGAGATGACTCGGTCGATTTGACGTTCATGCCCACGAGCCCCTTCTGCCCAGTGGGCATCGAGCTCGCAAAAGCAATCCGGGACAGTATCCTGACGATCGAAGGCGTCAAGAGCTGCAACGTCAAGGTGGTCGGTCACATCAGGGCCGAACAGATCAACCAGGCTCTCAGCGCCTAGGCTGGTTCCTGACCAGGTCGATCCTCACCCGCTTGTTCTGGAACGAGTACTGCTCAAGCCCATTCATTGCCCTGAACGCCACGCTCTTGTGTATCTCGATTCTGCTAGTGTCGTTCCCAACCTCGATCCTGCCAATCAGATGCTCTATGATGCCCGTCTTCCGCTCGATGAACCTGAGAAGGTCAAGCATCCCAATCCCGTCCTTCTTTCCCACATTGATCACGAACGGCACCATGCCGAAATGGTCCGCGTACTCCTCGATGTCCAGCTGTTTCTTGACCGTGTCCCTGCCCTTGCCATTTGGGACCTCATGCTCTTCTAGCTTCGTCCTGCCGAAGCTTTCGATGGCCTTGACCAGGTGCTGCTCTTCCTTGGAGACGAATGTGATGGCCCGTCCAGTCTTCCCGGCTCTCGCTGTCCTCCCGATCCTGTGCACATAGTCCTCGGGATTCTCTGGGATGTCGTAGTTGAAAACATGGGTCACATCATCGATGTCCAGTCCCCTGGCCGCCACATCAGTTGCGATCAGGATGTTCAGCTTTCCGGACCTGAACTTGGTCATCACCTTGTCTCTGGCAGACTGCGTGAGATCACCGTGAATCGCGTCGGCCGAGTACCCGTACGCCCTCAGCTTACCGGCGAGCATGTCCACCATGCGTTTGGTCGAACAGAACACCATCGCGAGCTGCGGCTTCTCGCTATCGAGGATTCTGCAAAGCGCCCAGAGCTTGTTCTTCCTGCCCACACTGATGTAGACCTGCTCTGCCTGAGGTACTGTCAGAGACTCCCCGCTGATGGCCACCTCCTTCGGCTTGCGCATGTACCTTTGGGCCAGGCCCTTGATGGTGTCTGGGAGAGTCGCTGAGAAGAGCATTGTCTGCCTGTTCTTGGGCACGCTCTGGAGAATCCATTCGATGTCGTCTATGAACCCCATATCGAGCATCCGATCCGCTTCGTCAAGTACCAGGAATCGTACTCCCTCGAACGAGAGCTCGCCCCTCCTCATCAGGTCCATCAATCTTCCGGGTGTGCCGACGACGATCTCCACCCCTCTCCGGATCTTGTCTGTCTGGACGTTGATCGACTGACCTCCGTAAATGGGAACTGATTTGACGCCGGAGTACTTTGCAAGATCGTCGAAGTCCCCGGCCACTTGGATGGCCAACTCCCTGGTAGGGGTGAGGGCCAGGCACTGGATCTTCTTGTTCTTGTGAAGCTTCTCAATGATTGGTATCGCAAACGCCCCAGTCTTACCTGTACCAGTCTGCGCCTGCGCCATCAGGTCATTGCCAGCCCTCGCCAACGGGATGACCTGTTCTTGCACAGGTGTCGGTTCATCCCACTCGAGATCCTTCATGGCTCTTAGGATCTCCTGGTTTGTCACGATCGTGCTGAATTGCATCCTTCTCAGTCTTCCTTCGCTCTATTGCCGCGCAAGTTAGTCTTGAAGCAGTATTTTAAACCATGCGGGGATGATACCTGTGGTCAGGGTCTTGCGTGGGAGACAGAGACTAGATGATGGCCAGAGCGAGGGAGGCTTGGCAGAGACTGTACTCCAAGCACGGACTCCAGTACGGTGGGACAGGAGACATTGGTCCTCTTGAGCCGCACCTCAAGACGGGCATGGTCGTCTTGGACGCCGGCTGCGGGGATGGCAAGACGACCGAGATGTTATCCAAGATGTGCGATGTCGTTGGATGCGATTTCTCCAAGGAAGCGCTCTTGTCGCTCAGATCCCAGCGAGATGTCGAGGATACAGTAGATCTGGTAGAATGCAACATACGTCATCTTCCATTTGACCATGAAAAGTTCGATGCTGCAACTTGCGTTCACACATTGTCTCATATGGTCGAGGCAGACCGGTCTCGGGCCGCGAACGAGATCGTTCGAGTCCTGAAACCCGGGGGTCATTTTTTCATAGAAGGGTTTGGCAAAGGCGACATCCGGTTCGGAGAGGGTGAGGAAGTGGAGGACTCATCCTTCCTTCGGGGGAATGGCATCATCACTCACTACTTCCAGGAAGGCGAGATACCTGCTCTATTCGAAGACTCTGAACTCGTGACGGAAGTGGGATCCTTGAGAAGAGTCTCTTTCGGTGCCACAGCAGGAAGGCGAGACATTCGCCGGGTCCTGATGCGAAAACCTGACAAGTGAATAGAAGAGATTGAAGTGAGGCGAGTGCGGCTGCCGGGATTTGAACCCGAGTTTTGAACTTGGCAAGCTCAAGTGATAACCAGGCTACACTACAGCCGCATCGTGTCAGGTCCAATACACAGCCGTAATTTATACCTTGTGCGGGGCGTGCCTTCTTCCCTTCTCACTGGACTGCCACCAAGAAAGAGCCTCTCCCACAAGGTAAAGAGAGCCGATCACGCACATCCCTGTGCCAACTATCTCCGCAATGCCGCGCTCAAAGGCCTCATTCGGCTCCTCGACCGTCTCACTCGGTCCTCCGAATTCCTCACTGACGATGCTCTGGAGTGCCCTCACGCTGAACGCCCTCTTGTACTTCACCTGGGTGCAGATTATCTTCGCTGCCGAGGGTGCGAGCGCTTTCACTATGCCTCGTACGTCCTTGTCGTCCATGCAGCCAAGCACATAAGTGAGCGGCATCGTCTTCAGATGCATCAACACACTGACGGTTGTCGCGACTCCATCTGGATTGTGACTGCCGTCGAGAACCACGAGCGGATCTCTCGAGACGATGTCCAATCTCCCGGACAACCTCGCGGAAAGGAGCCCCTTCTTGATATCATCGTCAGCCACGAATATACTCCTCTTCGCGAGTTCCTCCGCTATCGCGATGGCGCATGCGGCGTTCTCTGCTTGGTATGCTCCCAGCATATGCGTTCTCAGCCCGGTCAACCTTCGTCCTCCAGCATAGTCGAACTTCGTCCCGTTCAGAGACTGTCGAACGTTGTTGACATCGAAGTCCTTGCCTATCCTCTTGAGCGTCGCCCCTTTCCTCTTGCAGGCGCTCTCGATTACAGAAAGCGCCTCCTGGTTGCGCTCACATGTGACGACTCTGATGTCAGTCTTGATAATTCCTGCCTTTTCCCTAGCTATGTCCGGAATCGTGCTACCCAGGTAGTTGGTGTGCTCTAGACCGATCCGTGTTATCGCTGCCACCTCTGGGCCTATGACATTCGTCGCATCTAGGCGCCCGCCCATGCCCACCTCGGCAACGACAATGTCCACTTTCTTCTCGCTGAAATGCTTGAACGCCATGCCGGTTGTGAACTCGAAGAAGGTGAGCTGTTTCTCCTTGTCCTCACTGACCATCTCCTCCATCACTTGTTTTAGCTGCATGCCTATGCGAAGGACATCCTCCTCTGGGATTTCCTTTCCACCGACAATGATTCGCTCCCGGAAGTTCACGAGGTGGGGTGATGTGTAGAGCCCCACCCGGAAACCGTGTTTACTCAGTATCTCGGATGCAAACTCGCAAACAGACCCTTTGCCGTTCGTTCCCGTTACGTGAACCGACTTGAAATCCAGGTGAGGCTTGCCGATCTTGGACAGGAATTCCGTGACGTTCTCGAGTCCGAGCTTAATGCCGAATCTCTCGAGTCTGAACATCCAATCAGTGAATTCTCTGTAATCCATCACTGGGGACATTTGCTGTCGATTCTTAAGGGCTTTGGAGACCAACCCGTCAGTCGTTAATCTTGCGATATCCTTGCGGTCCACTCGCATAGTTCGAGCCGTTCTCTGCGTGAAATCCGCTCCATCGCTTTTAGTATCCCAGAGCTGTACTGAGCGGCCTTCTTCGGTCTGTCATGTGAATGAAGGCCCATCATCCTGGCAGCCTCCCTCAGAACAAGCTTCCTGCCAGAATAGTTCACCTTCTCCTCAAGAGGCGTCTGCTCAGCAAATGAGACGACCTCCTTCGAGGCAAATGGAAACCCAATCCTTTTCCTTCTGGCAATTGCGAGTGCTTCCAGCAGTCGCGCTTCCTGCTGCATCTTCTCGAGGTCTACGGCCATCATTGAGCGAGGATCCTCAACGTATGAGTATTTCGCATACCCTCCGAACAGTTCATCAGCCCCGTTGCCAGCCAGCACACACGCTTCATCACATCCTTCTAGCACGCACAAAATGGGAATTGAGTATGCTATTCTGACAGGATCGGCCGAGCCGAGCAAGCTCGACGCCCTGGCGACCCAACCTACAAGCTCCTTCTCCCTAAGACTGATCACAAGGTGATCTACGCCGTCCTCTGCCGCATACTCGGTCGCCTTGAGTGAATCGAAAGACCCCTCAATCGCACAGGTGTAGCACCTAACTTCGGTGAACTCCAGGGCAATGGCAACTATTATCGAACTGTCTACTCCCCCCGAGTATGCCACAGCGACGGCAGGCTCGCTACCAACTATGTTTCGAGTCGCTCCTTTCAGTCTGTTCAGAAGCCCGGTTGCGTCCATGGACGCATCAGTGACCATCTATCAACGACAAAAAGACATCGCAACGGACGGCAGGAGAAATCCAGTCGGTCTCTCAAATAACACTGCTCAAAGTCATCTGGAGACAGCCAGATGATTACCAAAGGCTTAAAAGCTGTAATTGGTATTTACCTGCAATCCTAGCTTTCGAACCCCCATGTGGAGGGCTCATTGATGGCTGAAGACGACCTGATGAAAGTCAAAGTTTGCTTTATCGGAGATGCCGGCGTAGGCAAAACGAGCCTAATCAAGAGATTCGTGCTTGACGTGTTCGACGATAGGTACATAGCCACCATCGGCACGAAGGTAACCAAGAAGATCGTGGACGTCGAGGGCCCCCAGGGCCAAGCCAAGGTAATGATGCTCGTCTGGGACATCATGGGTCAGAAGGGGTTCAGAGAGCTTCTGCGTGAGGCCTACTTCTTCGGTGCTCATGGTGCGATAGCCGTGTGCGACCTCACGAATAAAGAGAGTCTCGAGGAGCTTAGGTACTGGATAAAGGCATTGACAGATGTCGCCGGCGATGTCCCGATAGTCTTCGCGGGGAACAAGGCGGATTTGGAGAACGACCGGGTCATCAAGGAGCAGGATCTGGAGGAACTGGCTGCCAAGTACAAGGCAAAGGCTCTCCTGACCAGCGCCAAGACCGGTCAGAACGTCGAGAGCGTGTTCAAGGCCCTTGCGTTGGCCATGTCCGAGAAGATGAAGTCGCAGTAGTGCGCCAGACCGTTCCCAACGTTGATAACGAGCAGAGAATGCTTATAAGCCCAGCATCGGCTATTTATGCCTCTGCCAGAGGCGGAATTGAAGTGGCCTTCAAAGTGAGCAAGAACCTTATAGCTGAGAGTAGCACCCGGTATCGCAGAAGCATGAGGCTACTTGCCGGACTCTTCGTCCTTCTCCTGATGGCATCTCCGGCCATCCCCATGTTCTACGACGTTGCGCACGATGTTCAGGCTGCCTCTTTGGATTCATGGACCAAGGTGCTGCATCTACACGAGGGGGCCATATACACAACCGGGGACTATGATTGGCTGAACTCCACCGGGCCTTCAAATCCATCCAGCACGGACTATGACCGTGACGGTGTTCCTGGAATCTCGATAAAGAAGAACGTCCCGCCGCAAAGGTGGCACCACTGGGTAATGTGGCCGTCTGCGAATTCGGATATCGTCATAACTGGCGATATTGACGCCAGAATATGGGCCAAGGACAAGGACAACGAGTCAGGGTCTCGGATAAGGGCCATCTTCTGGGATATGGGCCCAGGAGAACTGGGCTCCCAGTCAATGTGGTCAGAGATAGGAAATGATACAGTCGACCTGCTCGGGGTCAACTACCCAGAGTACGATCTCAGCCACCTTACCGTGACAGTGGGTTCATACACGCTTGCTCAGGGTCACTCGCTCGTGCTTTCGATACAGAGGGGCGACTCCTACAACCAGTGGTTGTCCGTGATGTACGACACGAACGACCTCGACTCCACGGTCACTCTTAGGACGAATGATTTCGTCTCAGTGGACACTGCCTGGACCGAGGACGCGAACAACCTCTCCAGGAGCACGTTCTCTGACCAGGAGAGCGCTGTGGTCGTGGCCAATGTATCAGACCCATTCGGCGCATACGATATCACAAATGCGACAGCTGCCGTTTACTACCAGAGCAATGGGACGGCGGCTGTTCCATCCGAGGAGATGAGACTGGTGCGGACAGACCCGTCATCTGCGAAAGCTTGGAAACTATTCAATCACACCCTTCCTCTGCTCACTGCGGGGAACTACACTGTGAATGTCTCGGCCTCGGACCCTGGGGGCAGCCCCTCATGGCTCGCGCTGCCGTTGACGGTCGTCTCCGTCGACCACTTCAACGTGACCGCCCCAGCGGCGGTCGTCGCAGGCTCCCTATTCTCGATGACCATAACAGCGATGGACTCGTCTGACGCCATTGTCAGCGACTGGGTCGGCGCTGTCCAGTTGGAGGCCTTCAAAGCCGACATGACTACGCCCGGGAACGGTTCATTGGCAAACCAGTCCGTCTTCATCACGCCAGGTGATTCCGGGCAAATAGCAGTTGCAGACCAAAGCTATGGTTTCGGCGAGGAGACTATCAGGATCAAGGCTTCCGCGGGGACTCGCTACGGATGGAGCGGACTGATCTCCGTATCAAGCGGCCCTGTCGTGAATGTCACGCTCGTTCCATCAAGCACACAAACGATTGAATCGGGTTCCTCGCGGGGATTCACGGTAACTGGCAGAGACGCCAATGGTAACATCAACACTGCGTGGACGCCGTCATGGACTTCCACGACTGACCTCGGCTCAATCGTCGGGGCAGGATTGTCTGTCGTGTTCATCGCGGACAAGGTCGGGTCAGGCTGGATTAACTGCTCCAACGCTGTAACAGGTGCAAACAACTCGACGGGGATAATCGTCGTTGCCGGCCTTCTTACTCGAATCGAGGTATCGCCGTCCACGCTCGTCATCAATGAATCTGAGACTCAGGCAATGACGGCTGTCGGATATGACTCGAAAGGAAACATCGTGAGCATTGCAGACGCTCGGTGGTACACAAACGTGGGATCTATCTCAGGGGTCGGGCCATCGGCTGTATTCACTGCCGGGTTCATGCCTGAGGTGGGAGCCATTGAGTGCCGCAAGGACAACATCGTTGGGTCCATCCAAGTCGAGGTCAAGACTGGCAGATGGAGCCCGTCATTGAGCCCTATCCCCATGCAGATTAGGAACGAGGACAGCGGCAGCTGGGAGCTTAGCCTAAGCGGCATTTGGCATAACCAGAATGGAACCTCGTTGCTCTCCTGGTGGGTCGAAGATGTGAACACGAGACTATACTTCGTGTCCCACGACCCATTGTCTAACGCTGTCATGCAGTTCTACACTCAGCCGGATCAATCCGGCGATGACACATTCATTCTATGGGTTGTCAACCCGGACGGATATTGGGCTTATCAAGAAGTGACCGTCAGAATCATTCCAGTCAACGACAAGCCTGTATTCGTCAACAGCCCTCCCACGGAACTGTATGTCAAGTTCGACACGCCCTATACCTTCGACTACAGCTACTTCGTCTCCGATGTGGATAACGCCCAGACCGAACTCTCCCTGAGCGTTACACCGTCGTCCGTCCAGAGTGACATCTTCTTCGATGGAATGATAGCTACTTTCATCTTCCCAAAGGAGGACGGCAACTCACCCTACTTCAAGATCGTGACGCTGACGGTATCCGACATCTCGGGCGCAAGCTCCGAAATGAGGCTAGTCGTCCGGGTCACCAACGACAACCCACCCGACATGACTACTAGCCTCCCAGATGTGACCATAAACGAAGGCGCCATGGACTTCTTCGTTTTCGATTTGGACGACTACTTCTACGACATCGACAGCGCCTTCCTGATCTACACATCCGGCTTCCAGCACATCACGGTGGACATAGACCCGATGACGCACCATGTCAACCTGTCGGCGCCTGAGGAATGGTCCGGGATCACTCAGGGGATGTTCACTGCCACCGATCCAGTGGGTGCGCTCAAGACGGATACAATAACGGTGACGGTCCTGCCGGTCAACGATCAACCTCAGGTTAGGAGTCCCGGAACAATCCACGTCAAGTACGATGTCCCATACTTCCTCTACCTCAGCCCTTACGTGACTGATCCCGACGACACCCTTGATTCTCTCACGTTCGTCTTCAACAACAGTAACGTCACGCACACGTCGACATTTGCGGGCAACCATCGTCTGGAGCTGAACTTCTCTGGGCCTGCGTCCGCAGTGCCGTACATGGCATATGTAAAGATGATTGTGAGCGATCCACAGGGGGCCTCAGCGCCATGCGACTTTGAGGTTCTGGTCACGGACGATGAACCGCCTTCGGTCACTGTGCCCAACCCAGATCAAGTGTACTATTCGTTCCCCGAGGACACATACCTGAACAACACGATGCGGATGTACGACCTTTTTGCTGATCCTGATGACGCCTCCATGACCTTCCTGATATCAGGTGCGACGAATGTGCATTTCACGATATCCTCAGATGGCGTGGTCAACCTGACTGCCGAGGCGAACTGGTCCGGTATGGAGAAGATCGACATCACAGCTATCGATGACCGGGGTGGATGGGCGATGTTACAGGCCTATGTGATGGTGACGGAGGTCAACGACGCGCCGTTTATCAAGAAGATTCCGGATGTGATCTCATCTGGTGGCTCGAGGAACTTCCGCATCCCGATATATCAATTCATCTTCGATTCCGACACTCCCTATTCGAAACTGGTCGTGACGGCGACTCCCCAAGACTCCACTGTGTCTGTCGTAGGCGAATACCTCTACATCAGCCTGCCCTCGGATCAAGATGTGGTCACGATCCAGATTCAAGCGTCCGACGGGGACTTGCTCTCGAACACCATGACATTCAAGGCCGGTGTGGCAAAGGACATCGCCCAGAAGATAGGTTGGCCGTACTCCTTCCCGCTCGTGCTCCTCGCAGCAGCCGTCGGTGCCTACTTCGTGTCTATCCGCATCCCGAGGCCCTACGCACTCGATAACCTGTTCTTAATACACAACGACGGGAGGTTGGTCGCCCATGTGACCAGGGAAGAGAACATGACGCTGGACAAGGACATAGTGAGCGCCATGTTCACGGCTGTCCAGGAGTTCGTTCGCGACTCCTTCCAGAAGGGCGAGGTGGGCCTAAAGAAGCTCGAGATAGGCGAGAAGAGCGTCGTCATAGAGAAAGGGCAATCGACGTACCTCGCATTGATCTACGCGGGCTGGCCGCCTAAGGACACCTTCGACATGCTGTCAATGCTCCTCAGAGACATCGAGGAGCGCTACAAGGGAAGGCTCGAGAAGTGGAACGGGACGATGAAGACCGTGAAGGGCGTTGACAAGATGCTTCAGGAGTATATGGCCAACGCCTTCAAGCCCGGGACCTGGCATGAAGAGGAAGAGATTGCCGAGGCGGAGTGGGTCGACATACTCGACAAAGAAGCCTAGGCGTCTTCGTCTCTCGCCTTTCTCATAGCGTATTCGTAGAGAGTCTCCTTCTGTGGGCCGAGCGTCATCCCGTACTGCTGCTTCAGCTTCAGAGCGACGGATCTGCGCATGAATGCCATAGGCAGACAGCCGGCGTACAGTAGAGCGTCGTGGAAGAACTTCAACGAGGACTTCGGTCCCATGGTTCGCTCAACGTCCTCTCTTAGCTGCATCAATGCTAGCTTGCCGAGGAAGTATGCTGTGAAGTATGTTGGGGACATCGCGCACCCCCTTGCCTCCTTCCAAGAGGCACGAGCCTCCATGGCGCACTCCTGCTTCAGCATCTCTGTGGCCTCATCGAGCGTCATTTCCCCCTTCGCAAGCTTGATTTCGACAATCAAGCGAACGATCCTGAATATGAGGTCGTTATTGGTAGTGAATCTGCCAAGAGGATTGTCGTTGTATCCCAGCGAGATCATCATGTCCTCCGTGTACAGGCCCCAGCCTTCGCTGAAGTCCGGGGATGCTATGAGAATCCTTATCGGGGACGGATTCGTGTTGGCGCATATTGCCTGGATGTGATGGCCAGGATAGCCCTCGTGCACTGTTGTGTTCACGATGCTGGCGCGGCTGTGTTCGCGGAGCAGCTCAGGATTCGTTTCGTCTGGGGTGACCATGAACATGCCTGCGCGGCTTCCGTCGAACTTCCCAGGCTCGAACTGTGCGGCGAATGCGCACATCGGTCTCATGAACAAAGGCGTCTCCAGGACCAGGAGCTTCTCATTCTCTGGTATCGTGAGGATGTCAATCTTGATTACGAACTCTCTTGCAGCCTTCACGGATTCCCTGTACTCCTTCAGTACTCCCTCGAAGGTCTCTGCATGATCGGATTTCACTACATCCATCGCTTCTTCCGGGCTTCCAGAGGGGACGATCTGGGCGGCGATCCTAATCGCGTTCTTCTTTGCCAACCGCAGATAAGTCTCTCCGATCTCCAATGCCTGATCAGGCGTGAGTCCGTATCCCTTGGTTTCGAAGTAGCGGTGGTATTCGTCCGGTTGAATTGTGTATCTTGAATCCGAAGAAGGGATTACTTTCTCGGCGAGCCACTTGTTGTGTTCTTCAATGGCCTGTATCGAGACTATGATTGCCCTCTCCAACCGGTTCTTGGTGGTCGAGTCCGTCCCCTTCGCTTCTGCGAGCGTCTCTATTTTCCGAAGGAGTTCGGGGACCTCTCTTCCGGTCTCGAGCGCAGCCTCATTCCATAGTTTGTAGGGGGACTTCAATGCATTCCGTGAGCCTCTCAGGAAATCAGGTATTGCCTCCAACCTGTAGATGATGGATTCGAGCCTCTCCTCGAATGACGGGTGGTCGCGCGCAAAGAGGAAGAAGAGTGAATAGCCGACCTCGCTGCATGCGAAAGACTCCCTTTCGAACAGTCTCAATTCCTCTATCTCGAAAAGCTTCAGTCTCAGGATGTAGATCGCAAGATCGCGATCAACGCCTTCCTCCTCGGACAACGATCTCGCTGGGAAGTGGTGCAGTTCGCCCAACAATTCTCTGCATCTCTCGGCTATGTGCTCTGCAGCCCTACTGCTCGGGTCGCGAAGGACTCGGTCGTGGCTGTGCCATCCTACCTGAGTGGCGAATGATGGGTCCCAGCTAAGGTACTCTTCCATCAGGGATTTCGCCAACTCCTTGAAGGGTTTGCCCATACTGTTGGACCACGGATGCAGGCTATGCATTTAAGCTTATATACTCAAGTCCCGCAAGCGAGCCCCTGGCGGGGCAGCCAGGGTTCAGCAGAAACCTTTCGCAAAGTCTTATACCTTGCACAAATCATCACATCCACCCAGATGCCTAGCACACCCCCTAGCCAGACGGTTACTGTCACACTCAGGCGCGACCTGGGCCTCCTTGATGTAACGATGATCGGAGTGGGCGCGATGATAGGCACAAGCATCTTCGTGCTCATAGGCATCGCGACTCTGGAGATCGGAGCTGCTGTGATGATAGCGTTCGCCCTGAACGGCATCATGACGTTGTTCACCGCAGCTACCTATGCGGAGCTTGGGTCTTCGTTCCCTGAAGCTGGTGGCGGCTATCTCAGGGCCAAGAAGGGCCTTCCCAATCCGGCGGGGTTCATGTCCGGCTGGCTGTCGTGGTTCGGGCACACGGCCGCGTGCAGCTTCTACTCACTGGGTTTCGGATTTATGATGGTAGAGTTGTCGGACTATTTCAAATTCGATTTCCTTGGTCTATCCGATGATTTGATGATCAAGCTCTTTGCCGCCTTCGCAATCATGTTCTTCCTAGCAATCAACTACTCAGGAGTCGGTGCCACGGGCAAGATGGGAGACACCGTCACAATCATACAGGTCCTGATAATCGCTTTCTTCGTCGCGTTCGCCGTCCTCTATGCCCTCGACACGAAGGGGATCCATGTCATGGACAACTTCGAGCCGATCATCCCCGCTGACAAGAAGTTGACAGATGTTTTCCTCGTGATGGGGTTCACTTTCATCGCTTTCGAGGGTTACGAGATCATTGTGCAGTGTGGCGAAGAGGTCAAGGATCCTAGGAAGAACATACCCAAGGCAATCTTTATCTCAGTCGGGATTGCCGCTCTCCTGTACATCTCTGTCGCATTCGCCTGCATCTCCAACTTCAATGTCCCCATAGAGGGCGAGGGCGAGAGTTGGGTCATATACACAGCTACGCAGGTCATCCCTTTCGTGGGGGCGCCTCTACTGATCTTTGGCGGGATTCTGTCCGCAATGGCAGCGCTTAACGCAACGGTCTTCTCCTCGTCGAGAGTGAGTTTCGCTATGGGCAGGGACGGGTCCTTGCCGCGCGTCTTCGGCCACATCCACCACAGGAGGAGAGTCCCACACAAGGCCATCGCGATCACCGGTGGGATCATGCTCTTCATGGCCCTAGCCTTCCCCTTGCATGTTGTCGTCGCCTCAACGTCGATAGTGTTTCTCCTTCTGTTCTGCATTGCTAACATGTCATCCATCGCTCTCAGGAACCGGTTGACAGAGATCGACGTGGGATTCAGAACACCTCTGTTTCCTTTGTTTCCAGTGATCGGCGTGTTCACGACCCTTATCACCGCGGTCTACCTGTTCAATCTCGTCCCTGAGGGCTGGTACATTGCACTCGTCTGGATCGGCATCGGCCTGGCCGCCTCTGCCTTCGCGAAGCCCGAGGAGGAATACAAGTCCATAGCCGATCAGAAGAGAGTCCCGCAGAGGCCTCTCACAAAGGAACAGATCGAGCGATACAGGGTCCTCCTCGCCTTAGAGAATTTGGGTGACCTCAGGCTAGTTGAGGTGGCTGGCATATTCGCGCGTTATTTCAATGGCGACCTGACCGTTAACAAGGTCGTTGAGGTACCAAGGGCGATGCCCCTCGAGGCGATAAGCAAGGAATACATCGATGAGATATCCGGGGGCCTGAGGAAGACGATCAAGGTCGCCCCCTCGACAGTGATTGTAAGACCTGTGGTGTCCGTTTCGTACGATGTTGCCGGAGCCATATTGGATCAGACGAAACACGAGGCCGCCAATCTGTTGGTTCTGGGCTGGAAGGGTACCAGATTGCGCGGCAGGACGATCCTTGGGCGAAACCTGGACCGCGTCGTGAGGGAGGCGCCCTGCGACGTCGCGATAATCAAGACCAAGAGGCTCAGCAAGAACATTGAGAATATCCTCCTGGTCTCAGGCGGCTACATCGAGACCAGAAAGGCGTTGCTCCTCGCGCTTCCCATCGCAAGGGAGTTCGGAGCGAAGATCGAGATCCTTTCAGTAATCACCGATGACAGACAGGTCGAGCTCATGCGCGGGAACGCCGAGCGGCTGAGCAAGATGGCCGACCGTGTGAAGGTTCGAAACGAGGTGAAATTCGACCACTCGAAGTCTCTAGTTAGCGCGGTGATGGAACACTCACGTGACGCTGACATCTTGGTGATGGGCGCGGGTCCGCAATCTGCTCTCGAGAGGACATTGTTCGGGGCTGTCTACGACAGGATAATCCGGTCCTTGACGTCCCCGTGCTCGTGCTCAAGACTGCCAGAGTGGGGAAGCCGTCGACCTCAAGCGTATCTGCCCCATCGAGGCCGCCCGTAGGCGGATTGGATTAGGCCGCGCCTGCTCCACCGAACAACTCCTCAATGACTTTCCTGGCGGTGCGGGTCAAGTCCATCTTCCTCGCCTCTTCGCGCGTGACCCATTTCATCTCTGTAACTTCTGCGCTCAGCTTCTCCTCCCCTCCTGTCGGCCTCGCGAGGAAGTCAACCAGTACATAGTGATACATCACTTTCCCGGAATCGTCACGGTCCACCATGTCGAACACGTTGATGAGCTCCAGCACTTCGATCTCAATGCCAGTTTCTTCTTCCATCTCTCTTGCGCAAGCCTCCGAGAGTTTCTCACCTAGCTCCACGAGTCCTCCGGGGATGCTCCACTTGCCAGCTCCAGGCTCGAACGCCCGTTTCACCAGGAGAATATTGCCGTTCTTTATCGCGACAGCACCTACTCCCACCAAGGGGGCGCTGGGATACTTGCGCATAGGATTCGCATCTTTGTCATCGGTCATTCTTGTCCTGCCTTCCTTCTTCGGATGTAGATCCCCGTAATGATGATTGCCCCTAAGACTACTAGTCCCAGCTCGATCCACCAGCCGAAGTCCTCTCTCGGTAGTGCTTGCGTCACCTGCAATACCCCACCGACCAAGGCCATCGTGGTGTTTTCCATCTGCGATTCGGAAAGCTTGTCTGAGGTGTCGTCAGATGAGTGGTAGTACGGATTCACGGGGAACTCGCGGGGACCACCGAGTTCCTCGATCAGTAGCATGCTGGGATATCCGGCGATCCAGAACGGATAGTGGTCGCTCCAGGTGACGGACGTGTTGAGTTTGATGTCCAGTTGTAGTTCCAGCCCGTGCCTCGACACGGAATCCAATGTAGCTTTCGGCAGAGGCCCTTCGTTTGAATTCACGACGGCCACAACGTGGTTTCCATTTGCACCTCGATACCCGATCATGTCTATGATCGCGGATCCTGAGTACACGACTCCGCGATTCCTCTCCCTCTCCACGAAGTGACTGCTTCCTTTGAGACCGCCTGAGTCGTCATAACCCATCTCCTCGGCTGCAAAGGCTACGAACTTGATGGTGTTTGGGAAATGCTGGTCTGATAGGACAGTGGCGAGCTCCACAACAGCGGCTACGCCTGATGCGTCGTCATCGGCACCTGGTGCGGACAGGTTCGCCCCCGCGTCGTAGCTGTCAGCAAGCCTGTTTTCGCTATCGTAATGTGCACCGAACAGTAGCACTCCCTCGGAGTTGGACGTGCCAGGGAGAGTGGCAATCACATTCCTGACATGATGCGGCCCCACCAAGAACTCCTGGTATTCGACGTTGAGGCCAAGCTGAGCGAATCGTTCATGCACATATTCTGCTGAATCATTTGATGAGTCCAAATAGAACGCTCTGGAGCCGAACCCCTCAAGCTCCTGGATGGTCGCAATCATTCTCTTCCCGGAGACCCGGTCAACAATTTCCTGTCCTGAAGGTGAGACTTCCAACCCAGCGATCAAAGTCGGCACTACTGAAATAGTAACGAGTGACAAGACAGTCGAGACTGCCATCAGCTGACGTAGATTCCTAGGAGACACATGAGCCAACGGACCGATTCCAGGCATTCCAGGCTTGTCATCAGCAGCGAACAATATAAAGAGATTCGGCCATACATCGACCGTGTCCTTGGGAGATCACTTCCTGGCGGTCAGCCGGGTTCTTGGAAAGGACCCCGCGAGAGTGACTTTTGCCGAATATCGCGAACTGAAACACACATGGAGTTCTCGCAACGGCGACATCGAGTTCAAGATAAGCGATTACTTGGACGCCGCTCCCGAAGATGTTCAAAGGTCTCTCGCGTGGTATCTCCTCTGTCGCGCCCACGGGAGGAAGTGTCCCGATTGCGAGGAGCGACCTTACCTCGCGTATGTGAGGTCAAGGGAGCTCTGGAGCAACAAGCGGGGGATATATCTGAGTCGGGCAAAGAACCTGTCAATCGCCCCTCGGGGAGATGTGAGAGATCTCAAGAGTGTCTTCGAATACGTCAACTCGTACTACTTCTCCGGACGTCTTAAGGACCCTGATCTGGCATGGGTCGAAGAGTCTCCTTTGGTGCGTTTCGGTTTCTATTTTGAGCCATTGAACCTGCTGGCTGCGAACAAGGTCCTCGACGCTGAGCGGATACCCAGGTACGTGCTTGAGTTCGTGATGTACCACGAGCTTCTCCATCATGTTGACGCCGGAAACGGAAGGATGAGACGGCGGGTTCACCACACCAAAGAGTTCAGGCTCCAGGAGAGGGCTTTTTCGCACTATGAAGAGGCAGAGCACTGGCTTCGAAGAATCGTGTCTGAGACCAGAAGCGAGAAACGCAATGGCCTTGTCCCCCAGGCGTAACAGCGCGGTTCATGGCATGCCAAGGCACTCTCGCCGCTCTGACCCTCCTGGGGGTTGGTGTTGTGCGTCGCGTTGTCCCCTACACATGCTCCGGTTTCTCACCGATGTTCGTAGAGGGACCCATTTCCAACGCACTGTCGCCTGGTGTCGGAACACTGCATCACGTAGGATCAGCAGCATATTCTTCCAGGCGTGAGGCACTAGGTTCCAGCCTGGATATATCTCTTTCTGCCGAATGGACATGAAGCATCGGACAAAATGGCTCGGAGGTCGAGGAGCAGATGGAAAAGCTGATTTTGGGATACGGCGCTATGGGTTCACAACCATGCTTCCGAAAGATATTGAGAATGTAGTAGAAGAGTCGTCTAGGAAGCTGTTTCAGATATCGAAGCCGCCGGTTAGATACTACCTTTTGACGGATGTCATGGGCAGGAGCTTAGACGAGCAGCTTGTCCAAGAGACGCTCAAGGAGTGCAGAGAATACCCTTTGAGGAAGAGGTTGCTCGAGACCCTTCGCTCAGACGGGACCTGGCCGATATCCAAAACCAGAAAAGCAGAGGAGGATGCCGGCCCCGGTCCCCCAGTTGGATGGACATACATCACAATGCTCAGGAATCTCTTTGAACTCGGCGAGTACCGCACATCCAGCGATGAAGGATTTGTCTCGGAATCCCTCGAGAGAATACTGAGTTGGCAGACGAAAGAAGGATGCATATTGGGTCCTACCACGGATCTCTTCCCTCTTCCGCACTACAATGGATACGCGCTCCGAACATTGATGAACTTCGGCATGGAAGACGACCCCCGGGTCCAGAGACTCATCCGATGGATTTTCAAAACACAACGGTCAGACGGTGGCTGGACGATCCCGTATCTTGAGGACGTCAAGTATCTACCCCAATACAAGCAAATGCGGATGCCGGCATTCATGGACAAGATAAGGAGCGGTGAGGTACAAAGGCCGGATCCGGATTCATTCGAGGACATACCAAGCTGCATCTGGACGACATTGATGGTGGTACGAGGTATGTGCCAGAGCTATTCTCTGCCGGAACGCCCCGAGGTAAGACGCGGTTTTGACATAGTCCTGAACAACTTCTTCAAGAGAAACTATCATTCGACATTCCTAAGATCTGATAGGAACTGGACCAAGTTGAAGTATCCAACATACTCCGGGAGTGGACTGTGCGCCTTGGACCTACTCACGTGGGCGGGTTACGGTGCGGATGATCCCAGGATGGAGAAACCAATCAAGTGGCTGATGAGCGCACGCTCAAACGACGGGTTCTGGAGTCAATCCGATAGACCTCATCCGTACAAGGATCAGTGGATCACTGAGATCAGTCTCAGCGTGCTAAGCCGCTACGCGCAGTCCATTAGAGGGGTCCCCTTCGGGATGCGCGCAGAGCTTCTTCGGTCGCGCCGAGCTTGAGCTACATTCAGCTGGCTGTGGCCAATTCCTTTTTATATCCACAGGACATCCGAAAACATGATGGCCGCACTGATCGGCTGCTCTGGCTGGTCGTACGACGATTGGGTGGGGAGATTCTACCCGAGCGACCTTGCGAAGAAGAAGGGGGAGTGGTTGTCCTATTACTCCAGATTCTTCTCCACCGTTGAGATAAACTCCACCTTCTACAGGGCACCGAACGAGTTCATGGTCAAGTCCTGGGTCGAGCGAGGGAAGCAGAAACCAGGATTCGAGTTTTCAGTCAAGCTGCCCCAGATTGTGACCCACGAATCGATACTCAAATCGGACGGTGAGAAGGCGGCCGCGCAGGCCTCCAGCTTCGAGGACATATGTGTCAGACCACTTCACGAGGCGGGCCTTCTGGGCGGGGTATTGATTCAGCTGACGCCCTACTTCAGGTTCGAAGGGCGGGAGAGCCTGGGGAAATTGAGGGCGCTTTTCGACATGCTCGAAACGGATGTCTACGACTACGCTGTTGAATTCAGACACAGGAGCTGGCTGAATGAACGTGGCAACGAGCTGTCCGCAGATGCCCTGGAGACCCTGCAGGAGTACGGAGTGGCAAACACGATCGTCGATGGTCCTGGCTTCCCCGTCACGCGATCTTTGACGGCGAAGCACGCCTATATCAGATTCCACGGGCGGAACTACGACATCTGGTTCAAGGACGAGACCGAGGACGACTACAGGCTAAACAGATATGACTACCTCTATCCGCACGACCAGCTGGAATCGTGGAAGCCCAGAATACAGGAAATAGTCTCTAACTCCGAGACAGCTAGGATATATTTCAACAACCACGGCCGGGCCAAGGCGGTCAAGAACGCCTTTCAGGTGATGGACCTGCTCAGCGTCCCGCATGAGGAACGGGACATAGACATCCAAGACCAGATGACTCTCGGGAAATTCGGCGGGTCTTAGCTGGTCAGTTCGGCCTTGCTGGTGCCGTCTTCCTGTTCCTCGACCCTGATAACATAGTTCATCGAGTCCTTGATGTCCTCGATGTGCGTTATGAGGAATATCTGCCTGAACTGGGTGGAGAGCCGGGACAGGGCGATCATGACGCTCCTCTTCCTGTTCGGGTCCTGGGAACCGAATATCTCGTCGAGTATGAGGAAGTTGATCGGGGTGGCTCCGGTTCTGTCTGCGATTATCCTCGAGATGGCCAGTCTGAGGCTCAGGTTGGCCAGGTCCGATTCTCCACCTGAGAACCTGTCTATCGGATACGCGGTTCCTTGGTCGTCGATCTGCATCTCGTAGTTCTCGTCCAGTTCGACTCTCGTGTACTTCCCCTCAGTCATCGATTCAAGACCCTTGGAGGTCAGCTCCGAGAGCACGGGGGCGATTCTCCCGATCAGGTGATCCTTGAAGTTGACCACGACATCCTCGAGCAGCGCAAGCTCCTCCGCCGCCTTTCTGTCCTTCTCGATGGCCTTCTTGACCCGAGCGATCTCCTCGATATCTTTGCGCGCGCGCTCAAGTTCGGAATGCGCTTTCTCCTTGGAGCTACCAAGCTTCCGGACCAAATCCTTGATCGAACTTAGCTTTGCCGTTTTTTCATCAAGTTCCTTTATTGTTGAATCGTACTGGTTCTTCTTCGGTTCAAGTGTTGCGACGATGATCTTGAACTGCTCCTCCTCACCGAGCCCCTTGTTGATTGCGTTGCGGGCATCCTCAAGGTCGCGCGCGTAGTGTTCAGTCTGAGTCCTGAGGCTCTTGAGCTCTAGGTATTCATCGTGAACCTGCTTGAGCCTGACATGCTCCGCTCCGACCTTTGCGTGCTCCTCGTCCGAGAACTTGATTTCGCCGAGCTCGGAAAGAGTCTTCTTCCTCTGCGCCAGCCTGACCCTGACCTTTCCAAGCTCCGACTCCATTCCTTGAATCGCGGTCTCCAACTGATTCATCTTCTTGAGCTGCTGGTCTAGGTTTAGCCGCTTCTTCCCAAGAGCCTCTAGCTTGCTCGCCAAGTCTCTCTTCTCAGCTTCTAGTCCATTGATTGATGTCGAGGCTTCCGCGGCGGTTTTCTGAGCCTCTGAGGAGCTCTCCGCTAGCTTCCCTACGAGGAGGTCGTAGGCGTCCTCGAGCGTGCGCTCACAGGTCGGACATAAGCCTTGCTTGCCGGCCGCCCTAATCTCCTCAAGCTTCTTCTGGTCTTTGATTGACGCCTCTCGCCTCTCAGCCATCATCGCTCTCAGCTCGCCGATACGTCCCGAGAACTGAGCGGCCTGGGTCTGGCAGTCGGACTTGGCCTTCTCCACTTCGTCTATCTTGGACACGACATCTTGGAGGCTGCCGACCGTTGGCCTTGTCTTGGCGAGCTCTTCCAGCCGGCGGGCCTCCTCCTTCTCATCGGAGGCGATCTCCTGCTGTATCATCCGGGCCTTGTCGTTCTTGGCCTTCTCCCGGTCAAGGGCCTCCTTCTTCTGAGAGGTCTCCTTCCATCTCCGCTCCTCCTTCTCGAGCTCTGGCAATCTCTGGAGTCTCGCGTTCGTTTCAGCAATCCTGATGGAGATGCTCTTCTCCCTCTTCCTCATCTCTCCTATCTGCATCTGCTTTGCCTTCAGGTCGCTCGCAGATGAGTTGTACGCATCCACGTCCTTCTTGAGTTCGTCCCTTCGTTTCTTGACGGCCTCGAACTCGGCCGCTGCCAGCCTTTCCTTCTCTTCGGCTGTCATGAGCTCCTTGGACGCGGACTCGAAGATGTTGTCCAATTCCGGTATCCTCTCAGCCAACACCTTCTGCCGTTCTCTGCCGTCCTCGGTCATGAGAGTCTTCTCTGCGCCCTCGATTCTCGAGAGCGCGTCCTTCCTGTCCGCGCGGACCTCGGTTAAGACTGAATCGACTCCATCGATCCTCAGCATCCTAAGGACCACCTTCTTCCTCTCACCAGCTGCCACGTTCTGGAGGGCGTTGAGCTCCTTCTGTCTGGCGAAGACGGATGTGAAGAACGACTTGTGGTCCATGCCGATCAACTTCTCGACCATGTTCCGGACCGGTTTGTCACCCTCGGCAAGTCGCTTCTCCTGGCTCCAGAGTTCCGCCCGCATCGTAAGGCTCTTCCCGCCCATCTCGCGGACGATCCTGTATTCCTGTCCTCCGAGTTCGAACTCGAGCAAGGCTGAGCAGGTGTCGCTTTTGCCCGCTCCTGATCTCCGCACGCTCTCTCTGGAGGTTCTGACGACTTCATCCACATTGCCGAAGAGTGCCCATGCGATCGCCTCAATCACGGTCGTCTTACCAACGCCGTTGAGGCCTAGGATCCCGACAATTCCGTCTGGGAATTGGAGCTTGAGCTCCTTGAACCGCCTGTAGTTCTTGAGCTCGAAGTAAGATATCCTCATTCCTCTCCCTTCGTGAGGTACGGCAAGCCCATCTCCATCAGCCTGCTCTTCTTATCGTCGGACATGTCCAACGAAGTAACGTATTTCTTGAACTCGTCCATGAGAAGCCCGATCTGGGTGTCCCCTGCCTGCTTCCCGCCCGCAACGTCGATTCTGTCAACTCTGAGATCGAAGTGCAACGCGCTGGTGCCGAGCTTCCGTATCGTTGGCATGTCAAGAGCGCGATAGGCGTCCGGGGCGACATTCTTGATGACCAGTCTCACGACCTTCTCGTCGATTGACGCGGAGCTGATCATGTCCCTCGCCTCCTTGAGGATCTCCGAGGACGTCAGGTTCGCGGCGTCCAAGACATCCATGTCCAGCATGTCCCTGACCTTGAGCTCGTGAAAAGTGACCCTATGAGCGTCCAGATCGACCTCGACAATCCCTTTCTTCTGACCCGCCTCGCTGAAGCTCAGCCGCTCGGTCGATCCAGAGTAGCATATCATCTTGCCCAGTTCCTTGAACTCGTGATAGTGGCCCAGGGCGACGTAGTCCCACCCAGAATCGATGTTGCTGAACGGCACCGTCTGCTCGTTGAACTCATCCATCTTGTAAGTATCAGAGTCGGCAATGCCAGCGTGGAGAGCTAAGACGCTCAGCTTCGTATCACGCGTTGGCTTCAAACCTGCGGTTGTCTCTGAGAGTGATGGGCTGACGGAATGGGGGATCGCATAGACGGTCGCGTCCCCTACAGTGATGGCCTTTCCGCCCGGTTCATGCACTGGATGGACATGTTTGAGGTGTTCGAATATCCTGAATATGTTGCCTGTCTCTCGTAGCCTGGGTGTCGAGTGATTCCCCGATATCAGTATCGTCTCGATTCCAGCATCGCTCAATCTGATGAGTTGGCGCAGTGCGAAGTCGATCGCCCGGTTCTGAGGTCTCACAGTGTCGAAGAGGTCCCCAGAATGAATGACGAAGTCTGGCCTGAGCTCTATGATCTTGTCGAACGCCTCCTGGAACGCATGGTAGAAGTCCGCCTCCCGCTGGTTTATGCCCTCTGCCACGTCCAGCTTCGAGTACGCGCTGTACCCGAGGTGGCTGTCTGAGATGTGAACGACTCTCAATGCCTGCCACGCTCCGTCGTCGCTATGATGTCCTCGATCTCTGCGAGGTCGGCCGACGAGTCGCTGAACGGGGGGGCTCCCTTGTGCTCGAAGATCTCAGCCAGCTTCCTGTCTATCGTCTTCACGGAACCCCAGACCGCGATGATGGCCACAGCGATGATGGATACTGCCAGCAAAGCAAATACGAGCCCCTGTTGAACCATTGAGTGAACCAGGGGAAAGACCACTACGAATCCGACGATCATGTAGAACGCGAGAAAGATCCACTTCAGGGCTTTGGCGGTGTCTTGATACCCGATTTTCTCAGCGGATCTCGTGCTGAGCATGGCCTCGCTCGTGGAGACCTCGATGAGTCTTATGGTCCTGCTCCAGATTCCGAACATGGCCGATTCTACAACTATCAGCGACCCCGTCACTAGTATGAACAGTATGAGATCCTCGTTGCCCCCCACTAGGTAGGCGTAGTCAGAAATGTCCGGGGCGATGCCGACGGCCAATGCGACGACCGATACCATGATGATTATGTACACGAACAGTCTAGAAATATCGCCCCTCATCTCGTTTGACAAGCGGAGAGACGATTTCGAGCGACTGCGCATGTTCCTTACAACGAGGTTGAAATACGACGCCATGAACAGGAACGATCTGGGCACCTTCTCCTCTATTGCCTTGGTCGCCTTGTCCGAGAACTTCACGCTATACGGGACAACGAGCGCCGAAATCGTTGTGACAAGGACGATAGTCGGATAGAGGTTGATCTCCGTCCTTATGCTTGTCGGGTGTGCGGTGGTGCCTATCGCGATGGCAGCTATCATCAGCGAGAACTCCCCAATAGCGATCATGCTCAATCCAGCACCTATGGAGTTCCTTGCGCCGAATCCAAAGATGAACGTGGATAAGGTGCAGGAGAACATCTTGGCCATGAGGAAGACCGCAGTGATGATAGCCGTTGTGACTAGGAACCTGGGCTGAGTGAAGAGCGCGAGGTCCACCAACATCCCAACTGTGATGAAGAACATCGCCCCGAACAGATCCCTGATGGGTTCGATCTTTCTGACGACATCGCCCAAGAACTTCGATTCTGAGACGATTACGCCCATCACGAACGCACCAATGGCCTCCGAGAATCCGATGTAGCTCGCGAAGACAGCCATCGAGAAGCATAGGCCCAGGACGGTCAGCACGAGTAGCTCGGTGGAGCGCTGCTTGCCCACATAGTCTACCAGGCGGGGCACCACAGCAAGGCCGAAGACTATGGACGCCGCGACGAAAATGCCCATCTTCAGGGCCAAATCTGCGAGTTGTCCCGGACTGACGCCTCCCTGGGAGATGAGTCCAGAAACCGCTGCGAGGATGAGGACGGCCGCGAAATCCTCAACTACGAGCAGCCCAACAATCAGCCGTGCACGCTCGTTGTCGAGCCCTCCCCTCTCCCTTAGCGACCTTACGATTATCATCGTTGAGGCTACTGAGAGCATCGCTCCCAGCAAAGACGCCTCGAGGGAGGTCCATCCTAGCGCTCTGCCAAGCTGGTATCCTATCCCAATCATGAGGATAATCTCAAGGCTCGCAGCAGCAATCATGCTCACGCCTATCTTCCTGAGACGTTTGAGGCTGAACTCGAGGCCTATCGTGAAAGTAATCAGAATGATTCCCATCTTGGCAAGCATCTGGATGACAGGTTCGGCCGAGATCACCATGTCGCCGCTGGTGGACGATACCGCGTACTCAGCCGATATCACGAACGGTCCTGCAACCATCCCTGCTACAAGGTATCCGAGGATCAGAGGTTGCTTCAGGCGGTTGAAAAGGATGACGATGATGGCCGCGACCGCTATTACGACCGCCATGTTGATGAGGAATCCCGTCTGCAGGTCTAGCATTCTAACTGCACCATTTCTCAGTGGTTCGGCTCAGCCGGCGGAGGCCTGCTCGCAACGCCTCAGAGAGCGGTATGCGAGTCCGTCCAATCGGTCCATGCGGACACTCTGGCTCACGCATGTGCTTCTTGTTACTTAAGGGTGGCTCTCGATGGAAGTTGTACGACTGCACAGTCCCTGAAAAATTAAAGTGGCTGCAGGGCTATCATTGGCTCGGGATGTCAAACTACAGGACCAGGTTTTTCCAGTCGCCAGACGATCAGCCCGTCCGAGCGAAACTATTCGGGATAGGCAGCGCCGGGTGCAACATCATCGAAGGAGTGGCATATCCAACAGTGGCATTCTCGACTTCGAGTGCCGACCTGGCCAGGTCGCACGCGGAAAGGAAGGTTCTCATAGGACAGGACAGGTTGATCGGAGTCTCCGATTCGGATCCAGACATTGTCAGGCGCCTCCCATCTGTAGTCGGTCATGAACTGTTGGACGTGTTCAACAACACGGAGCTCGCTTTCCTGATGTGCGGCCTAGGCGGAACCACCGGTAGCCTTGGTGCGAAGATGTTCTCTTCTATCGCGAAAGCAAAGGGGGCGATGGGAGTAGTCTTCGCGGCGACGCCGTTCTCGGCAGAGAGCTTCAGAAGGAGAGAGGTGGCGTCAAAGACATTGAACGACCTTGAAAAGAGCTGTGCGTTATGCGTGGAGTTCGACAACGACAAGCTATCTTCCTTGGCGCCGAACCTGCCGCTCTCAAGGGCATTCGGTATCCTGAACGGTATCATGCTGAGGCCAGTGATGGATCTTTCGAAGACAATGGCTAGGACCGATCTGAGCGTTTTCAAGCAGATCGTCGGGGATGCCACCTATGGGAGATTCGGGCTGGGGCTAGCCCGAGGAGACGATCGTGTCGAGAGGGTTGTTGATGAGGCGATGAGCTCACCATGGTTCGACTACGACCTGAATGAAGCGACCGCCGCCGTGACCGTCTATTCCGCTGCCGATCCTTGGGACAAAGAGATGGACAAGATACTTGCCGGTATTGAGCAGAAGTTGCCCGGAGCAAGGACACTCTGGGGCATGTATGCGGACCCATCCCTTGGCGAAAGAATTCGACTTAGCATCTTGCTCTGCAGAAAGAGATGACGGGGACGGCTCCTTCCCGTACAGAGAATAAAATATACGAAATTATAATATTAATTATTGAATTTTACGGTAGTTTATGAAGGCAACCGGAAACCACTATCTATTGCTAGGCATATTGGGGGGCCTGAGGGCGGAAGAACGAAAGTGGTTCAGCTCGGATGTGGAATAACAGGGCTAGTGTGTGCGGAACAACTCGAAAGGAACCCCAAAGTGGTTGAGCTGGTCCTTGCTGATGCAAAGACCGATGCCGCCGAGGCAATGGCCGCTAGGATCAAGAGCGGAAAGATCTCCACGGCGAAGGTGGACGGGACGGATCCCAGGGATCTTAGAAGGTTATTGAAAGGAAAGGACATAGTCGTGAGCTCAATGCCTTGGCAGTTGAACAGACAGGTTCTGGACACTGCCATCGACCTGGGGATAGACTATGTGGATTTCTGCCTTCCTGTGGAATCGATGGAGGACTTCGAGAAAGTCAGATCAGAGTGCAGGGATGCCGGCATCACGGCTCTCACCTCCACAGGGGAGGATCCTGGCATCTCCGATGTCTTCGCAGTCCACGGAGCAAGCAAGTTGGACGTGGCTGAAGAGGCGCACGTTAAAGATGGCGATAGTGGTGTCGCGGAGGGCTACGACTTTTTCTCGCTGTGGTCCCCCATAGATCTTCTAGAGGAAGTGACCGTCCCCGCGGCCGTTTTCAAGAACGGGGAGATGACCTATGTACCTCCGCTAAGTCGCCGGGAGGTCTATGATTTCCCGCCACCCCTTGGTCCGCTTCCCGTGTACCAAACGAATCATGAGGAGACTTACCTGATGCCGAGGTTCATCAAAGGTCTCAGGCACGCCGATTTCCAGATAGCAATAGACGACAACTTCGCGAAGACCGCAAACATGCTCAGGAAGATAGGTCTCCATAGCCTGAAGGAGGTCGATGTCAAGGGCGTCAAAGTGAGACCGTTGGACGTCGTGGTCGCTCTTATGCCTCGGCCGGTGGACTTGGCCGGGAAGGTCAAGGGGTACGCCTGCATATTGGTCGAAGTCGTCGGGCTAAAGGGACATGAGAGGACGAAGGTCAAGACCTGGACCATGATGTCCCATGAGAAGGCATTTGAACTCTGCGGAAGCAACGCCACGGGCTACCTTGTCGGAGTGGGCGGAGCTGTCGCGACAGAGATGCTGATTGCGGGTGAGGTGCGAGAGAAGGGCCTGGTCGTCCCGGAACAACTGCCTCCAGACAAGTTCATCGCTCGCCTCCCATCGAAGGGTCTCGTCGTGAAGCAAGAGATTGTCAGAATGTGATCGAACACTGACTGGGAGAGGCTACTCACTCCATCCCAACCCTACTCTCGCTTCCTGCCTCGACTGCGTGTTGGAGCCAAGTCCAGATGCTCTTGTTCATCAGGCCGGCTCACGTGTGAGGGCTCGTCTTCCCAGCGAACACCCGTAGCGCATCCTCCTCAAGGAAATGGAGCTTTCCGGGCACGACGATTGTATGTAGGGGAGGTCCGAAGTCGGTGGATAGGAGGTCGCCCAGAATGCCGGCCCTGACCACGCAGTCTCGCGATCCCGCCCTCGCAACGGCGCATACCAGAGTGCCCTCCGAAATGATTCCACGTCCCACGCGCCTCTCCATGTCCAGAAGCAGATGCAGCCCCTCATTGGCCGTCATGTATCGCGAGTTCTCGGCATCAATGTCGAGGAGAACAAGCGTGTGAAGGTCCCTGGACAAGTTCTCATCAATGACATCGTAAGGGCTTGTTGGCGAATAGCCCTCCTGTGGGAACGGCAGCGTCGTTGTCCTGCCGAACTTGTAGTGCTGCAGGCCGAGGAGTCCAGGAACCGCGGTCAACACCGACGCACCATGAACGACATGTGTCTCTATCCCTGCCTCGGCTGCTCTCAAGCGGAGGTCTACGTGTGTCGTGGCAGTCATGGGGTCTCCGACGATGAGCAGGACGACTCTCTTGTTCTCGCTCGCCTCCAAGATTCTCTTACCGTCCTCGACAGCCGCCCGGTCAAGGAGCTCGATCCTTTTTCCGGACCTCTTTGCGAGTCTGTCTAGTGATCCCTCGGACAACGCAGATGTGTAGACTTCCGCAAGGACGAGGTCTGCGGAAAGGATCTCCTTTAGGCCCCTCTCGCTGACACCGTCCTCATCATGAAGGCCCAGGCCTACGAACACCAGCACGCCTTTCCTCGTCATCGGTCTGTGAATCCTCAATCCGAATGAAGTAACCTTCCATGGGCCCGGGCTCCGATTGCATTATCTATCGAATAGGTTGATTTGCTTGTTCGATGGACTCCCTTTGCCTAGTGGTTCCGAAGAAGAAGGCCGAACCCGTTCGGCGCAGACTCCTCGAGAAGAGCATTCTGCGAAGGGATCTTCAGATCCGCTCAGATGCGAAGAACGTCTACCTGCCCATATCACAGAGGATCGACCTCGGATACCCTGTCGAGACGGCGGGTTTCAAGGAGGTCGAGGAGCAGGTGACCGACTACCGGGTGCTCGTGGACGTTCCAGAGGAGCTCAGACCACTGCTTCCGTCATCCTATGACACGCTCGGTTCCATCGCGCTGGTCAAGATGGCCGATGAGGTGGCGCCGTATGCCCCTCAAATCGGCAAAGCCATCATCGCGACTCAGAAGTCAATAAAGACCGTTTGCATGGATTCTGGGATCGTGGATGAATTCAGGACCAGGAACGTGAAAATAGTTGCCGGGGATAAGACGACGGAGACCGTCCATAGAGAGTACGGAATGACCTTCAGGATGGACGTAGCCAAGGTCTTTTTCTCTCCCAGGCTGGCCACTGAGAGGGAGATCGTCGCCAGACAGGTTGAAGCGGGCGAGGTAGTCATCGACATGTTCGCGGGCATCGGACCGTTTTCAGTACTAATTGCCAAGACCCGCTCTCCCAAGGTCGTTTACGCCATTGACCTGAACCCGGAGGCGCTCAGATTCATGAAGGAGAACATCGCGCTCAACAAGGCGGTGGCTGTAACTCCGATCCTGGGCGATGCGAGGGAGGAGATTGCCAAGCTGGAGAAGGCGGACAGGATAATCATGAATCTACCGCATGATGCGAGCGGATTCGTCGCTGACGCGCTCAGGGCCCTGAAGCCTGGCGGGTCAATCCATTATTACGAGATCATGGAGGACGCAGCACTACAACCGAGACTCGACGAGATCGCAGATACGGCAAGAAGAGAGGGAAGGGTCGTGAAGGAGCTGGCTAGGAGGAAGGTCAAGAGCTACTCCCCAACCATGACCTTCTACGGCCTGGATCTGCAGTTCCTCTGATTTACTCTGCCTTCTACCGGTTCTTTGCGTACCTATTTAGGATATCGACTGCGAAGCCAGTGATCCACTGGTCCTTCTGAGCATGGGGTCTATCAGATTGCCACCAGAAACCATCTGTGTGTCTGACGTTCAGAAGCCATCGAATAGGCTTCTCCATCCGCTCGTCGCTTGGACCATAGCCGAGGATAGTCAGCAAATACAGAGCGCTGATGCCGTTACCGGGATAGGGCGGGTACTTGAGCTGGGTCCAATTCTTCTCCGAATGATAGTAAGCCTCGTGCGGGTTCTTCTTGAAGAACCTGTCGAGGAAGAAGTCCGCGCCCTTCAGGAGCTCTCTTCTACGGCGGTACTCGCTGCCCCGGGCAAGACCGCGAACAACCATCATGGTTGTCCAGATGCAGCTCGGGACATCCCTGAATCCTCGCGGGTCGGACTTTGGAGTGTCGCCGTTACGCACCAGTTGCATGAAATCGTTCACCTTCATGTGCCTGTACTCTGGCAAGTACTTGACATCTTCAAGGTACGGAATCACCCAACCACCGTCATGCCTCTGGATGCTCAGAAGCCAGTCAGCCAGTTTCTTCACTCTGGGGTCGTCCTCCATTCCATAGATGAGGAGGTTCCTCAAGGCGTATCCGTTGTAGTGGGGGAGCGGAAAGAGGTCGTGTTTTGGACCCAGGATGTACCCTTCCTTCTTCTGCCAGCTGAGGATCTTCTCGAGGGCAGCGGAGATGTGACCTTCACTCCTGCTCGTATAGCAGTCCTCCAGCAATTGGAGGTTCCTGAGCATTGTGATGTATGTCCATCCAACCGGAGGACCGGGGCCAGCATCCTCCTCTGCTTTTCTGGCTTTGGATATCGGCCAGGTCCCGTCCTCCCGCTGAGTCCTAAGGAGTCTCACCTTCGGTGGGTACGTCCGGCACTCAGCGCCGATTCTCTGCACGAGTGGGTCACGTTCATCCTTGCCGAGCGTGTCCACCAACAACCAGTACTTGACTGGCGGGACAGACACCTGCAGCAGTTTCCTGGCAGATTCCTGAACCACTCTGTCTATCTCGGAAAGCAGCATGAACGACAGCGGTGATTGTCTCAGCAGGGGTTATTCTTTGCTTAGCAGTTTCAGTCGATTCGTCTGAATCTGTCCTCAGACACAGGGCTGACCAGCTGGGAAATCTCTCCGTCTCAATCCTTCTTGGGGGACAATGTGATGCCCCTCTGTCCGTGGTAGTTCCCCGACCGTTCTTTGTAGCTTTTTTTCGGGGGCGAGCGCAACTCCTCGAACACTACCTGTGCAAACCTCTCGCCAATCGGGACCTCCACCTCGTCCTTCGAGGCGTTGTATGCGGAAAAAGTCAGGTTACCATTGAATCCAGCATCGATTCTACCAAAAGAAGACAATATGCCCTTGCGGACCCAAGTGGTCCTGATCCAAATCTCGGCCACCAGAGTGAGCGGCAGAACGAGGTATTCCTTGGTGCCGATGACGAACCATGAGTCCCCCGGAACCCTGACGGTCCCGTCCTTGAACCTCTTGTCGATGGAGGGTATCCATATCTCCTCGATTGTCACATCATAGCCATTCGGCGTGAGGTTCTTCTCTGTGTATCCCTCAATCTTGAGATCGCCGTCAGAAAGCATGGCTAGGATATCTGTGTCTGAGAGGACTGCCATCGCACCTACACCTTCTTGCGCCCCTTCTTGGACTCAGCGACAGGCGTGCGCTTCGCCTCCTCCTCTTCCTGGCGCTTGATCTCCTCAGCGACCTGCTCCGCCAGCAATTTGAATCTGGTGAAAGCGGCCTCCCATCTCTCCTCCAGCTCGACCTTGAACGCGTCAGAAAGCGCCTCTGGCCCGGTCAGCTCAATCGAACGGAATCCCTTGCTCTCGAGGAGGTCGTTCACGGGTTGCACGGATCTCGATATCCTCTCCCATTTGAACAGCTGGTCTATCCCTTCGAGTTCCTTCACCAGCTCCCCGAGGAACTCAGTTCCCAGCTTCGCAAGCAGCCGCGTATAGAGGTCCTTGAGCTCATATGCCGAGCCAATCGCCGCCTTCCGCATCGACTCCGCGTATCTGTCCAGCTCCTCGTCCTTCAGTTGCGCAAGCCTCTTGGGGGATGATGCCATTGAGTCCTTGACCTCTGCCATGATTGCAGGCTCAAGGTCGGTCTCCACCCCCCTGATGATTACGATTCCATGCCTCGCAAGCGCAGCCTTTGCCTCTGTGAGGTCTTTCAGTAGTACAGGATCGAGCGAGTAGGACATCCGGGCCATCTTCGACTCATACCTCTGTGAAAGCCGCGACGGTCTTCTTGTCAAGCACCTTTATGAGCTCGATAATCAACTTCACGCAGTTCTCAGCATCGGCCATGCTGAACAGTCCAACGTGCGAGTGGATGTGCCTCGTCGGGACACCGATGACGATGCTCGGACAGCCCGCATTCGCGATGTGGATCACCCCTGCGTCGGTGCCTCCTCTTGCGATCTGCGAGAGTTGGTAAGGTATCTTGCGCTTCGTTGCGGTCTTGATGACAAGGTCCACAAGTCCCTGGTTCGGGATCATCGAGCTGTCATAGGTCGTGACGGAGGGGCCCAACCCCATCTTAGTAGGGGCCTCGTTCGGCTCGATACCTGGAACATCTCCGGAGACGTCGACTTCAAGCGTGAGGCAGACATCAGGTTTCACAACGAAGGCTGTCGTGCGCGCGCCCCTAAGCCCAACTTCCTCCTGCGTCGTCGCGGCCCCGATCACCGTGTTCGGATGCTTGATATTCTTCTCTGCCAGCATCCTGACAACCTCCACCGCGGTCCATGCACCGATCCTGTCATCGAAGGCCTTTCCGATGGCGATGGTGTCAGATCCCTTCCTCTTGCCGTCTTTGAAGATCTTCTTATCCATTGTCGAGAAATGCGAATCCGGGATGACCGGGTTTCCGATCCTGACGCCCATGGCCTTCGCCTCGTCCTCGTTCGAAGCCCCGATGTCGATGAACATCTTCTCTTTCACGACGACCTTCGACCGCTCATCTGCCGGCATCAGGTGAGGCGGCTTCGCTGCGATTACACCGGGCAGGACGCTCTTGTCGGTCTTCACAAGCACCCTCTGGCCCAGCAGAACCTGATCGAACCAACCACCAAGAGGATTGAACGTGAGGAATCCGTGCTTGTTGATGGACGATATTATGAATCCGACCTCGTCGACGTGCCCAGGGAGCAGCACGACCGGGCTGTCAGATGTCCCCCTCTTGCTGAACATCACTGTGCCGAGTTTGTCTGTATAGACCTTGTCGGAGTACCTCGACACGTATTTCTTGACGATCCTTGCAGGTTCCCTTTCGAACCCTGATGGGCCGAAACTGTTGGTCAGCTCTTCGAGGAATTTCATTGCTTGATGGTCTATCACGATATTCACCTTGTTGCGCGCATCTGGTTGACCATAGATAACCCTTGCTGTCCCTGTGTTCTGTAGCAAGTCGGGTGATGAGGAGATCGAGGCGGTTACGCCCTGACCTCCCAGCACTGCATGTAATGGCGGAGTCTTGATAGCGGAAACGCGGTGAGTGAGGTGATGCCAGTCAATGGTGTCGTGTCAAGCCTGGAGTCGTACCTTCGAGTCGACCAAGACTTTCCCAGGCACAGCCGCAGAACGTGCTCGATATGTGGGGGGATACAAGATTCCCGAATGGGCACGGAGTTCGTGTGTGGGTGCGGATGGCACCTAGATAGGCACATCAATGCCAGCCTGAACCTGCTGCAGACAGCCGTCTCCAACGGGATGGCAGGGGGTCTACGGTTCGACCCCGGCGCGTTCCAGCATGACGTGATGATGATCCTATACGAGCCAGCGATGGCCGCACGGTCGGAGCCGAATGGAACGAGTTGCAT
>JAHIZT010000117.1 GCA_018814355.1 Candidatus Thermoplasmatota archaeon
TCGGAGCCGAATGGAACGAGACAGATGGGTAAATTGGCCTAAGCAGGTCACACCATCCGGAAATTGACAGAACCATGAGAGAGTTTGAATATCATCCTGCGCCTAACCAGTGAGCGCATATCATGAGGAAGGTAGCTGCCGTCACATTCGACCTCTGGGATACGTTGATCCAGGAGCGGCCAGGTGGTACCGAGAAGGTCGCTAGGCTCAGGATCAACGGCATAGCATCAATTCTGGGCGGCAGGGGGATAGTGCATGATGTCGACGAGCTCGAGTCAGCGTACAGCGAGACGGGAGAGTTCCTCGCGATGACCTGGAACAAGAAGAGGGACATGCCCGTCAAGGACCAGGTGTTGTTCATGCTCAGCTCGGTCGATGACAAACTCGCGAGCAAGCTGGTCAACAAGGAGCTCGAGGACATCGAGAGGATCTACGCCGAGAGCATCCTGGATAACCCGCCCATGTTGTTGCCCGGCGCGAGTGATGCATTGAGATCGGTCAAGGAAGAAGGGTACAGGATCGGCCTGATATCTAACACTGGCCGAACGCCAGGCTCCGTCCTAAGGATCATGATGGGCAGGATGGACATACTCGAATACTTCGAAACCACCACATTCTCCAACGAGACTCTCGTTAGGAAGCCGTCCGAGGGGATGTTCAGAGTCACTCTCGACAAGCTCAAGGTGATCCCAAAGGCCGCCGTCCACATAGGGGACGATGCGGACAGCGACATCGCAGGGGCAAAGAAGGTCGGCATGCATGCGATCCATCTGGTCGCGGTCGGCAAGTCCCCGTCGAAGATCGCGGATGGGCACGTCAAGTCCCTCGACCAGGTCATCGACCGAATCGAACGACTCTGAGCAATCTTTTTCAGCCGGCAATGTGATTCTTTAGACCATATGAGCTCCAAGGACCTATTTGGCCAGGCATTCATTGACTGCTACGAGGGCAGGAAGTGCGCGCTGAAACTTGAGCGAGACGATGGGTACGTTGACTCGCAGAACATTGGCCTCTACTTCCAAGACTTCAAGGAATTCCCGGCAGTTGAGAGGAAGGCTCTTGCACACGTTCGTGGGAGAGTCCTAGACATCGGAGTGGGAGCAGGTAGGGTTGCTCTCTACCTCCAGAGCCGAGGCCTTGAGGTAGTCGGAATAGACATCTCAGACAATGCAATCGATATCAGCAGACGGAGAGGGGTGCGCAAACTGGTCAAGATGTCGGCATGCGATCTTAAGTTCAGGAAGAACAGCTTCGACACCGCGCTGGCGTTCTGCAACAATTTCGGACTATGTGGAAGCATGGAAGGCGTACGGGGTATGCTCGAAAGACTCCACGGGATAATCAGGGAGGACGGGATCTTCTTGGCGGAATCAATACATCCGACAAGAACGAAGAATCGAGCACATCTCAAATATCACAATATGAACAGCGCGCGCGGACAACCGCCTGGCCAGGCCACACTGAGAGAGATCTACAGAAGGCAGAAAGGAGACTGGTGGGACCTGCTGATGGTCCGACCCGGCGAGATGCGCGAGCTGTGCGCGGACTCCGGCTGGACGATCGAGAAGACCTACAGAGGCGTTCCATCCTACGTTTACGTACTAAGGAAGGACTAGGCCATAGCGAACGCAAATGCAATCAGCGCGCCAAGAGATATTGAAGTGAAGTTGTTGCCCAACTTGCCTATCTTGCCCTTTGTTTCGAGCGTCGCGCCTATGACACTGTCTATCTGGCACCCCAGGAACCCGCATAGCATCGGGACGAACAGGGTCGAGGGACCGGCCAGAAGTGAATCATTCAAGAACGCGAACACGACATACGCAACGACAGACGTGTAGGCAGCTGCTATGAACGCTGCGAGCTGGCCGGTCAAGGACACGCCCCCGTCAACCCCTCTCTTAGTGCGCTCGAAAGTGGTGATCAGGTACACCCTTGGGTCAACGATCCCGATCTCGCTCGCGGCAGTATCGGATGCCGCGACCGCGATGGCCGAGACGAACATGAAGCTCGCAACATCCTTGGGGAACATTCCTCCACCTGGCTCTAATGCCTCCGAAACGAAGCTCAAGATGGCGATCAATGCCGGTATGGCGCCGTTGGCGAACACATTCCTCCAGGTGCGTTCGCCCTTTCTTCCCTCCTGGAAGCCTTGAGACTTCTTCCATTCGAACCGGTACTTGGTGGCGCCGAAGCTCGTGATCAAGAACACTAGTAAGAGTATGAGCCAGAGAACATTCCCACATATTCCAATAACCATACCAACGACGAACGCAGACAGAGAGCCTGATAGGTCGAAGATCTTCCTCTGGTAGGACGCCGCGGCCATTGCCGCGCAAAAGATGGTCACACCCACGGTCGTGAGCATATCTGGGAACGGGAGGGGCAAGGTATCACCTAGGTGTTCTCTTTTGCGAGGGTGGGGAGCATGGGTGCCTTCGAGTAGATCTTCTTGACGATATCGCTTATGCCCCTCATCTTCTCGAGATCTCCATCCCAATCCTTGAGATGGGGTCCGAACTTGCGCTCGATCTCCGCCACGGCCCGCTGCATCTTCTGTGCTACCTTCTTGGACGCGTGGCCGTGTAGGATGACTGCGAGAAACAGGTGATCGCCCTTCTCGATCACGACGCTCTTCTCGCCGAACTCGAGTTTTCTGAGAGTGAAGGAGGTGATGTCCTTGAACGACTCCTTCACGAAGTCCTGGATGGCAACAAGCATTCCGCTCATGACCTCATCGTCCATGCCAGGCTTCAAACGCCTGGTGCTATGAGCGATCATTCGGCCATCATTGTATATGACGAAGGTCTCGTCCACGGCGATGGTCGATTCCCGCATGAAGTACCCCATCGTGCTTACCGCGGCAAGCAGAGACGCGAGCAAGAGGTACGGCCACGCGCGATAGATGAAGTTCAATTCGACATCCAGACTGTAGAGCGAGGTCACAATCGAGTTGCCGGCCATGTCGCTGACATTGGCATATAGGGAGATCGTCCCCTCCCTAAACGGGATATCGAGCAACCGGTAGAAATCCCCAGTCACAGCCTTTGATACTGTGAATGTGGAGTATGCGTTTTCACCCTGGAACTTCACGTACAGGATTATGCCGTTCGCAACAACATTCCGGTCGACCACCCTTACGGTGATGTTCACCTTGTCTCCGCCGAAGGCGGTCGTCTTCTTCGAGGATAGAAACACAAGTGGCATCTCGCTGTCTATCGTTATCGTCAGGTTGGACTTGGTCGCTACATTCCCGTTGACGTCCCAAGCGGCGATACTGATCCCGTAGGGGCCGTCCGGCCAAGTGCTTGTATCAAGCGTGTACATAGAAGAGAAGAGCTTGTACCCCTCACCGTTGACATCGTAGGAGACCGGAAGCAGCGCCGATGATCCGGGCTCGATCATGAATAGGATTGGCGTTCCAGGTTTCACAACGGACCCTACCTGAGGCTCCACGAGACTGATCTTTGGAGGCGTTACATAGATGATTGATTGCATGACAAAAGCGGCGTTGTCGTCGTCCTCGACGGCGAAGCTGACAAGGTAGTCCTTGCCCTCTGCGAAAGTGTGAGTGACGCTCGCACTGGGGAATCCAGTAATCCGCTCACTTTCCCCATCACCGAAGTCCCACAAGCCATAGATAAGGTCCGGATATCCCTGAACGAATTCAGATGGATCGAAAGTAATGATGTTGCTATTCGGAGCGCTCCTGAGCACATTGATGCCGCCGCTGAAGAAGCCTCCTCCGTAGGGCTTGTTCCTCACCTCGACATAGATCATCGAAACAGTGGAAGAGAGGTTCGAGTCCGTCACCCTCACCTTGGCAGTGTAGTTGCCCACCTCGACATAGGTGTAGCTGGTCGTATTCAACAAAGTGGTCTGGTCCGGGATGAACTCCGCCCCATGAGAATCGAAATCCCACTCATAGGTTACGATGGGGTCGAACGACGTGACATCGGCGTAGAATGATGCGGGAAGGAACTCTTCAAGGTGGTCGCTAAACCATATCGCGGGTACGGTGCCCATTTGGACGAATGGCGAAATCTCCTGGACATGGAATTGCACGCTCTTGACGCTGACATTGCCATCATCTTCGAGCACGGTCAGGGTCATTGTATAGTCTCCGTCGGCGAGATCACCGAAGACCCAATCAGCCATCTGGTTGCCATCGAGGTTGAACAGCTCTGAATGACCGTCTGGATACTGGAGCACCCAGGACCAATTGATGATTCCATCAAACGACGATGACGTGCTCAAGAAGCTGAGTGGTTGACCTTCCTGCGGATCAAGTGTCGAGAGGGCGAAGTTCGCCACCGGACCAGAGTCGTAGATTCGCAAGTTCCAGGTGGTCATGTTCACCTCTCCGTCTGAGTCCGTGGCCCGGACAGCAACGGTGAATATCTGGGGATAGATGCTCGTTGAATAAACAAAGCTCGCGGTATCACCATTCGGTGCGTTCGGATCAGGCATGAAGAAACCCGGAGAGTATAGGAAGTCCCACTCGTACTTCACAATGGGATCTATGGGGCCGTTGTGCCACTGATCCACGAGCACTCTGAAGGCAACAACCTCGCTCTCGTTGGCATAGCTAGGGGCGTCTATCCGGAGCTCAGGCAACATTGAATCGACGACTATGGCGCGATTCAACCAACCGACCGTACCATCGGAGTCGGTAAGCTCCAGCTTGACATTGTGCGTTCCGTTCTGGAATTCAAGAGCCAGGATGCTCCCATTGCCTTCGACCACTCCATCGACTAACCATAAGGTCGATATCACAGGGTCGAACGATCGGCTCGTATCGATTAATGTCACGGTCTGTCCCTCATTGGGTTTCGTAGGAGACCATGTGAATCCCACATGCGGCACACTGTCCAGAACTTGGACATGGGCCGCATCATTGGACAGCAACCCGGTTGGGTCCATTACCTGCAATGACACATTGTACTCGGCAACCTCGGTGTAGACATGCTTGGGGCGCGATTCTTTGATCCACCCAGTGACATTCCCGTCCCCGAAATCCCACTTATAGAATGTGTATGGGATCTCTGATGTTCCGGTCTCGGCGGAGCCGTTGAACTGGAACACGTCGCCCTGTCTGGTTACGTAAGGCCCGCCGGCATGTGCGACCGGTGGGAAGTTAATCTGCTCCCAGATTGAAACCGAGTGAGAGCCGATGTCGTTCGTGAGGAGGTCCCCTCTGTGATCACCGGTCCCATCCCCTATTATCGCAAAGTTTGAACCCGCTCCGGTAACGAAGACCATCGAAGGAGAGGCTGGAAGAGTCGAGCCGTTCTGACGGTACAGGAATAGGAGATCCATAGGGCTAAAGATGGCAACCACATCCGCATGTCCATCATCCGTGGCGTCCATAACAGATATGAATTTAGGGACTTCCGGCAAATCGAGGGTACCGAATGGGTACGGAGATACGACGAAATCATTCTGATTGAATAGGTAGAGCTTGGGATCGGACATGCGCATTGCCACGATGTCTGTTTTGTGATCTCCAGTAACGTCGCCAGTCCATACCGTGGTGAAATCCGAACCCTGGTTATAGGACAAGTTCCTGGTGGCCGAGAGGGGTCCGAAGGGAACTGACGGAGACTGGAGGAGTATGTTTATCTTCCTGATAGATTTCGTATATGCGATATCGTCAAGGCCGTCGGAGTTGAGGTCTCCAACAGCTATCGACCATATCCCAGCTCCCAGCGTCGGAGCGTATTCGTACATCGCCCCGAACGCTTGCGATGATTCGTCGTTGAGGAAGAAGTCGAGCCTTCCGTCGTCGGTCGCGACGACGATATCCTGCAGACCATCGTCGTTGAAGTCCCCAACAGCTATGTCCGTGATGTTACCGGCTGCAAGCAGCTGCTTGGTTGCGTTGACAGTGGTGTGATTCTGCCAGTATGCAACAGTCATGACAGGAGAACCGGCTTTCGTGGTCACGACCTCTGAGCAGCTGTCGCCGTTGAAATCATAGACGACCATCTCGCCAGGGATGTATCCGAGTGCGTGTGTTCGTATACGATCCGTGAAGTTCAGAATGTAATCGAAGGTGCTATTTTGGACGTTCAATGTCACAAGGTCAAGGATGTCGTTCCCATCAACGTCGCCCGTGGCAATCATAGAAGGAGAAGCAAGCACGTTTGTCCATGCAGTGGCATTGCCGTTGCAGAACATCGGTTGTCCGGGGTAGCGGTTCGGATAGATCGCCAAGCTGGATCCTGACCAGTCGCTTCGTGCACTCGCAACTGCGATGTCGGGCAGAATGTCTCCGCTGAGTTCACCTATGACTGCTGTCCTTGGAATTGCGTTCGTGGGGAGCTTGAAGTCCGGGGAATCGGACCAAATGCTACCAACGCTTTTCTGCACGAATCCGAGAGTTACATTGTCGCGGCTCGACAAGACCAAAAGGTCGTCCCCTCCATTCCCGCTGAAGTTTCCAGCAACGATGTAGCTCGGGGAGATGTCCAGAGATCGATTCTCGTTCTCTGAATCTTGAAAACCACTGGTATCCTGGAAGAAGAATCGGACGGCAGATGGCCCTTCTGTTATGACTGCAATGTCCACCAAATTGTTTCCGTCGAGCATTCCCGAAGTGAGCCCCGTCGGGTATCCCGAGACATCCAGTGTCTGATAAGGGATGCTTGTGAGTCCGAACGGTCTCTTGAACAACATCACATTGGAGCTGTAGTAATTGGACACCGCAAGTTCCACAGTTGCGTCATGGTTCAAATCGCCCACGACAACTGTGTTTACGCCCAGTCCTGCAGAGAACATGGTATACAGGGAGAAGAACGGAGGAATTGCATACCCTTCATATATCTGCACGACCCCAGCCAACGAAAAGGGAGCCGTACCAGAACAGGCGATAGCGATGTCAGGATATCTGTCTCCCGTGAAATTCCCCGCAACGAGGGAGATAGCGTTCGCATAGGTGGCCGTATCTGGCCATTGCTCATATGAGGTCTCGGAAGTGACATTGTAGACAGCGAGCCTCGTACCTGAGAAGACAGTATCCCTTTCAAGTGCAGCTATCTGATGAGAACCGTCTGCGAATGCATCGAGAGTGATGATTCTGTAAGGACTATTCCGAGTCGAGATGTTGAGGGATGCGTAGGTGTCGTAACCACCATCTGCGTTTCGAAAGAACACAGAAATGGCCTTAGCATTGTACTGAGCGACGACCAAGTCTGTCCTCCCATCTCCATTCATATCCGCCAGTTTAGCATCTGACGAGCCGTCTTGCAGCATCAAAGCTCTCGAAATCAATGGATACTCCAAGACATTCCTGGAGGTATTCAATGTTCCTGGAAAGGCGATTGCGCTGACGTTCGGGAGGACCGCGGTGGTCGAATCCAGAAGCGCAGCGGCAGAGTCGAAAGGGGATGATGTGCTCCTTCCTCCGGCAGTTAGAATGGGCAATAGAAGTGATGTGGCAAAGAACACCACAAGAACGGCAGACATCAGGCGACGCATGCGAGGCCCATCCAGCGGACGGACAGTAGTCTTACTTTTATATGATGTTTTCGGAAAAAATCCTGGCACCATATCTACACACGTTCTGTCCAAGTGTTATATAGCCTCGTAAATCTAACATGTCCCGATGAGCGCCTCAATCAAGATAGGCAAGATACTCGGCATACCCATCAACCTGCACATCACATTCCTGTTGATCCTTCCCCTCTTCGCGTATCTGTTCTCAGATCCCTCGAGGCAGACAGAGATCCTTGGCATTGCCCTAAGTTTCAAGACCCTCGACGCTGCGACCTGGGTGAAATACGTGTTCGGATCTCTGGCGGCGGTGGTCTTCTTCATGACCATCCTGGTGCACGAGCTGGCACACTCGTATCTCGCGCTCAGGTACGGAGTCAAGATCAAGAGCATCACGCTGATGGTCTTCGGAGGCGTCTCGTCAATGGAGGAGATGCCAAGGCAGCCTGGCCAGGAATGGAGGATGGCCTTCGCCGGACCCTTGTCAAGCCTGGTGATCGGCGGGGCGTCCTACGGCGCGATGCTGGTTCTCGAGCTCGTCAAGCCAGGCGGGGTCATCATCGACGGAACGATTATTCTCCTAGGATTGATGGCACTGTACAACGTCCTTCTGGCCGGGTTCAACATGATCCCCGCGTTCCCAATGGACGGCGGGAGAGTGCTCCGTGCGTTCTTTGCGACGAGGATGACTTACATCGAAGCGACCAAAAAGGCAGCTCGCATAGGCAGGTACTTCGCCATCGCGATGGCCATCTTCGGGATCTTCTACAATTTCCTCTTCATACTGATAGCGCTGTTCGTCTACATCGGCGCAACAGAGGAAGAGCAGGCGACCACGGTCTCGGAGAGCCTGCACGGGCTGACGGTTCGGCAGGTCATGTCGGAGAACGTGGCCGTTGTGCACCCGGACACATCGGTGCAGCAGCTTCACGACCTCATGCTGTCCACAAGGTACATGGGGTTCCCCGTCGTGGAAGGCGGACTTGTCGGGATAGTGACGCTCTCTGACACACACAAAGTGCCGAGGGACAGGATCCAGTTCGCGAGGGTCAGGGACATCATGACCCGAAATGTGGTCACCGTCTCTCCTGAGATGGATGCCGCCAAGGCGCTTCACCTGACGTCCGAGAAGCGCATCAGCAGACTCATCGTCATGGACGGCCCTCGCATAGCTGGCATCGTCACTCAGAAGGACTTCCTCAGGGCGATCGATGTCATGTCGGCCAGGAAACAGGTCTCCCGGTGGGGCCAGCAGTTCCCGCCTGAGCAACCCCCGGTAGCCCCTGTGTGAGCGTTCAACCTGAGAGCTGCTTCCTCTTGAACAACACCATGCTCAGGGCGATCGCCGTCGCCGCCCAAGCAATCATCACTATGGCTGAGACCGTCGGGTCAGGGTAGAAGTTCGTGAAATGGAATGAGCCGGCCTCTATCGTCGTGTCGACAGGATACGGATCCTGCAAGATGAACCCTATCACTCCCGATGAGAACGTCAGGGACGCCTCGAACTTCACGCTCGCCATCATAAGAACTCCATCTATGATGTTGAATATCAAGAGCGGTAGCAGGAACGTTAGGACGATCGCGCCAGTCGCGCCCTTCATCAGCGAACTGATCAAATAGGCGACGGCTGTGAGCGCGAGCAGGTACTCCATGGCATACGCGAAGGACATCAGCAAGTGGTCATCAATACCCCGCGCCGCTATCAGTGAGAGAATACCGACTCCCGCATAGAACAGGCCGATGACAATCAGGCCCGCCGTAATGCTGGCCGCGAACTTCCCGAAGAAGAGCACATGTCGCTTCATCGGAATGGGGAATATCAGATACCCGGTTCTGTTCGAGAATTCGCCTACGAGCGCGTCCGCACCGAAGAACGTCGCACAGATGATTATCAGAATGCTCACGAAACCGACGAAGAAGGACTCGAAATCCTCCGGTGTGGTCCGCCAATCGAATGTCGCGGTCATCGCGGTGTTCGTCACGTCGTCCTTGAACAGCACCGCATATGTTCCAGCGGGAATAGACAGCAGATCCGCGAATTCGTCATCCAGCTTGACGAGTGTCCAGCTGCTCTCTGGGTACAAAGCCCCGTCAGCGTTGACGACCATGTTCTTTATGTCGACCCCTGTCCTGCCGATCAGAGCGGCAGAAGAGTAGGGGAATAGCGGATTCGAGGGACCCGGAATGGTTTTTGGCTCCAAGGCGATGTTCGTGTCAGTTCCACTGTAGGGGTTACCAAGTGCTGGCGGAAGCAAGAATATGAGCGCCAGGACCACGATCGCCAGGAGGACAGACACTACAATCCTCCAGGATCTCAGATATTTCAGTAGCTCGTATCTCCAGACAATCGGAACCTGTGCAGCGTCGGAAGGTGCTTTGAAATGGTCCATCTTTGCTCACCTCGACTCCTTGACAAGGTCCATGTACAACATCTCGAGAGGGAGACCGACGGGGCTGAACCCGGCGACCCTGACTCCCATGGATTGTATAGCCTGCAAGAGATCTGCGCGGGCATCTAGGGACCCTTCGTAGGTCACAAGGAACACGCCTCCATTGACTCTCTCGACGGCGCGGACGTTTGCAAGACCTCTGACCTTCTCCAGGAGGGTGTCTGATGCCGGACCTAGGATCACGACCTCCAGTTTGGTCACCTTTGAGAGCGTCTTGAGCTTGTCAATCGAATCGTAGACCAGGAGCTTCCCGCGGTCAATTAGCGCGGCCTTGTCACAGACCTCTTGGACCTCTCCCAGAAGGTGAGAGCTCATGAATATCGTGTAGTGCTGCCTCTTGAGCTCCTTTATGATCTCTCGGACCTCGACCATTCCCCTGGGATCGAGACCGCTCGTCGGCTCGTCGAGTATGAGTATCTCGGGCTCGTGCAGAAGCGCCTGCGCGATCGCCAGCCTCTGTTTCATGCCCTTCGAGAACTTGCCTATCCTGGTGGTCCGCCACTGTTCGAGCTTCACCTGCTGGATGACATCGGTCGATCTCGACTTGATATCCTTCGAGTGCATCCCCCGGATCCTCCCGAGGTAGGCTAGCGTCTCGTCCGGTGTCAGGTACGGATAGAACTCTGGCGTCTCGACGACAGCGCCTACATGGCTCAATGCTTGTTTCGGATGAGTTCGGATATCGGTGTCATGCAACAATGCGCGCCCGCTTGTAGCTGATATGAGATTCGTCAGTATCTTGATCGTCGTGGTCTTGCCCGCGCCGTTGGGACCTAGGAATCCGACGGTCTCGCCTTCGGCCACCTTGATGCTGAGGTCGTCCACGGCCTTAATCGGCCCGAAGCTTTTCGTGAGGTTCTGGATCTCAATCATGGCTTTCCCTTCGTGACGGTTCTGCATTCCATGCGAATGAACGACCTGTATTTAACTGAAACCGTGGAACGCCGTAAGAAGCTGCTCCCGAAACCTACATTCCTAGCGCGCTGTAGACCGCCTTTGCGTGCCTCTCCGCCTCTTCCCGGTTCTTGACTGGATGCATCAGGAGCCTGCCGCGAGGATAGACGGTTATCTCAACGCCCTTCCTGACCACGAGCATGACCTTCGGATTTGACAATATCTCGTACCCGACCTTCGCCAAGAGCCTCTCGCACTCGTCCAGATCCAAAGAGACCCTTCCCTTTGGAACGGCCTCGAACGCATCATACTTGCACGGCTTGACCGCGAGGAATTCCACAGGATTCACTTCTTGCCCAGGATCGTGTCCAGCAGAAGGTCGACATTCCGCTTGAGGTACTTCAGGGTCGACTCGTTGATGATCATGTAATCCGCAAGGGCGATGGCCTCTCCCAAGCCCCATTCGAGCTCCCGTTTGTCCCGCTGCTCGAACTCAGCTCGCGTGGCAGGGGAATCCTTCCTGCCCCTTGCGACCAACCTCTCGAGCCTGGTCTTGGAGGACGAATGGATGCCTATGACTTTCAAGTCGTCCCCGAAGGCATGCCTGAAAACCCTTATCTCGTCTGGACCCCGGGCGCCGTCGATGACAACTAGGTCCCCGCCGACATATGGGATGGTCCTCTTTGCCCAGATGTCCATGCCGTACCTCCTCCTCTCCTCGTTCGCAAGGGTTCCGACACTCGAGTCGGATGCATCAAGCCCGAATTCCTTCGCCTTCGCCCTTACTATGTCTCCCATCCGGACTACCTTGACGTCTCTGGCCCCGCAGCATTTCAGGAACTCTTCTTTGCCAGAGCCTGGCATCCCCGTGGTCACGAGTATCTTCATGATCAATCCAACGGACTAATGGTGGCTACTGCGAAAAACCTTTTGGCCGCGGCTCTCAGACGTCCAGCGCCTTTCCGATAGCGGATTCGCCAAACGATGCCAGCTCGTCTTTGTCAAAGCCGACTCTACTCCAATACCTAGGACAAAGGCCCAGGCCGAGGCAGTTCCGGTAAGCGCCCTCATCCTCAAAGGACGCCTCGAAGTTGGCGACCCTGTCAGTCCTCAGATCTTCAGGATCAGACAAGACCGAAGCGATAGTCTCTGGTGTCACTCTTGCGCCACTTGCTTTCATGTTCGAGAATACCGCGACCGGTTCAGCGCCGGCCTTGGCACACATCCTCAGAGCGAGTGTAGCATCCCGTGATCCCATCCCCGACGCGAAAGCCACTTCCAGCGCTGGAATGTCATAGTGGAGATAACCGGGGTCCTTGATCGCAAGCCTCATTTCCTTCGGGTCCTCCTCGGTTTTCAGGAATGTGCGGCACGGGAACGGACAACCATAGCACGCGACGTGCCGGTGGACCAGCTTCTTGAAGTCCTCTCGATCGGCAGCCTTGGAGTATGATGCGAGCCCGTGGTTGGGGCCCAATTTCAGGATGTGCTCCCTCATCAGAAGCACCGCGTCCTCGAAGTGCTTCTCCGGTTCTGCAAGCTCGACCTCGCCCATCCCTCGGATGGCAACTGCAAGCAGGTTCTTCTCTCCGAACACGCCGCCAAGCCCTGCCTTGTCCTCCCCGCCCCAGTAATCGATAACCAGTTGGGAACCTTCACGCTTGGAGTCGCCCCATGGGCCCGATGAGATCACCTGGATCTTGCTGTCACCCTGGTCGGCGCGTATCTTGTCGGTCCGGACCCACGAGTCCTTGCTCTTCAGATTCTCAGATTCTACGAACTCGATGATGCCATCCCTAGCCCACAGATACCCGGGTCTCTCAGAAACCCCCTTGACAACGATGAAGTCAAAACCAGACAGCTTCAGCTCGATCCCCGCGAAGCCGAGGATCGGCATGAACCGCGACCAACCGTCAGGGAAGCGCTTCGCGCGTATGAATCCGGCGCAAGCAGCAGGAACGAAGCTGGCGGTCAGCACGCCGGTTCCGAACACGAGAGAATCCTCCCCGTGGATCGATGCTAGCTTGTCGGCGATGACGAGGGCGGAGATGTCGTCGCCCGCCAGGTCCTCGGTCAGTTCGGCATCGCTTGCCTCGCCAGTGGCGAGATCGAACAAGCCGATTCTTCCGTTCCTCAGGTACATCTCAATCCTCCACCGTGATGCAGCCTGTCGGACAGACCTTCGCGCACTTTGCCTTGCCACCGCACAGGTCGCAAGCCTCTCTGAGCAGAACCGGTTTCGCACCCGGACCGCCAGAACCAGACGCCTGCTGCCCCGAAGTCAGTCCCTCTGGCCTCGCGAGAACCAGCCCCTCGGACCTGGTTTTCAGCACAAGCCCGAAGTAGTTTGCCTTATCGTCGATGTACAGGATGATGCTCGATGACATTGGAGTAAGCACTGAATCCCTGTTGAGGCTGCAGGAGGTCTCGCACAATCCGCAGCAGATGCACTTCAGCGGCTCGATCTTCAGCCTCAGCAAATCACCCTGCATACGAAGAAAGTTACTGTATGTTCTCCGCCACCTCTGTCGTGACCCTGTCGCAGTACACACACCTCAGCGTGATCGGCTTCTTGGACTCCACGACGAACTCTGGCTCGACGGGCTCGTCCTTGTTCGTGATGCAGCCAGGGTTGGAGCACCTCATGATGCCCTTGATCACGTTTGGCACCTCGACCACGAACTTCTCGGCCACATTGTAGTCGCGGATGATGTTGATCGTGGCGTTCGGAGAGATCAGGGCGATCTTGTCCAGCTCCTTGGGATCCAGTTCGCGATCCTCTATCTTGACGATGTCCTTCCAGCCGGCCTTCTTGCTAGGAACGTGCATCAGCACGCTCACAGTGGAGCTGACGTCGTCCTTGACACCGATGATCCTCAGCACCTTGAGCGCCATGCCCATGGATATGTGATCTATCACGGTCCCGTTCCTTATCGGCGTGACCTTGAACTCCTTCATCTCAATCCCCCCAGAGTGAGGCCGAGGAGCGCCATCCTGACCGGCACCCCGTTGAAAGCCTGGTCGAAGTACTTCGCGTGCGGGGTCGAGTCGACCTCCGATGCTATCTCTCCGACCCTCGGAAGCGGGTGCATTATGATCAGATCCCTCTTCACATCCTTCAGCATGTTCAGGTCTATCCTGAAAGTCCCCGCGACCTTCTGATATTCTGCTGGGTCCGGGAACCGCTCCTTCTGGATACGCGTGACGTACAGCACATCCGCATCCTTGATGACGGCCTCCAGCGAGCTGCTCATCTTCGGCTTGTGCCCCATCGATTCTATCTGCTTCAGGTGCTCCTTCTGTATCTGCAGCGTTGGAGGGGCGACGAACGTCAGCTCCGCGCCGAACATCGCGAGCGCCTCTGAGAGGGAGTGCACCGTCCTTCCGTACTTGAGGTCACCAACGATGACCACATTGTTCCCGTCGATCTTCTTCTTCTCCTTCCTTATTGTGAAGAGGTCAAGCATGGTCTGAGTAGGGTGTTGTCCGGCTCCGTCCCCAGCGTTGATGACTGGTCTTTCGGCGAAGTGGGCGGCCAGCCTAGCAGCTCCTTCCTGCGGGTGCCTCAGGACGATGACATCGCAGTAGGAA
>JAHIZT010000118.1 GCA_018814355.1 Candidatus Thermoplasmatota archaeon
GATTCACGATTGGCTTCGATACAGCCGGAGGCTTCTTAGCACTTTTCACGTCGACTGACGCCACCTACACCGATACTGAGGTATCTTCTATTCAATCCATTGCTCCGAATCTTATGGGCGAATCTTCCTATGATGGATGACTTAAGACTCGGGAGCAGTCCTGCACAAGTTGCACACTAAAAGCGCGGGAGCTGGAGAGCTTGTCCACGATGAGCCTGTCAAGAAAGAGGCCCGTGATGAGAAAAGAGGCTTGAGCCATTTTTCAAGTTGCATCCCAAAGATGCGTAAGACGGGCGATCTTGTGCCTTCTCGGGTCGAGCTAGTGTTCTTGGTGGGTTCAAATCCCACAGGGTCCACCATGATCCTCGGAAAAGACCTCTATGTTGAAATGTCCCCGTTTCTAGCCCAAAATCAGGCCGCAATCCTACGACGTCAGCGAGAGCAGTTATAATCAGGGCTTCTGTTCGCTTGAACGATGAAGCCCCTAGAAACTCACAGGAACGCGTTGTCGCGCAGAGCGGTTCTGTAAAGGGTTTGTGGGGAAGACAGTAGGAGACACTTCAACTGCTGGCTGAGTGTTACCCGTGTTTGAAACGGTGACAAAGGTATTTCCACCAAGGACCCAATCCCGGCAACGACATGGACAGAGTCCTCGACGCAAAGCCTGGAACGAAGGTCCTCTTGCTAGGCAACGAAGCAATCGCAAGGGGCGCACTGGAGGCCGGGGTCGGCATAGCAACCACGTATCCCGGGACTCCCGCTTCGGAGATAGGAGACGCTCTCGCACGCGTGGCGAAGGACGCGGGCATCTACTTTGAGTACTCGACCAACGAGATGGTCGCAACGGAAATGGCCATCGGTGCCGCCGCCTCCGGCGTGAGGGCTTTGGTGAGCATGAAGCATGTCGGTGTGAACGTGGCCGCCGATGCACTCATGACGTTCGCATACACAGGGACCAGAGGCGGATTCGTCCTAGTCACAGCCGATGACCCGTCGTGCCATTCTAGCCAGAACGAACAGGACAACAGGTACTACGCCCTTCTCGGCGGCATCCCGCTCCTGGAACCTTCCTCACCACAGGAATGCTATGAGATGACCAAGGAGGCGTTCGAGCTGTCGGAGAGACTCGAGCTGCCAGTCATCCTCCGAACGACGACGCGCATCTCACATGTCAGAGGACCGGTGGTCGTCGGGAGGATCGTCCAGGGTCTGAAGAAGAAGGAATTCATCAAAGACCCCAAGCGATTCGTCACGGTGCCCGCAGTCGCGAGAGCTAGGCATCTTGTTCTCCTGGAGAGGCTCCGCGAAGCGGAGAGGCTGTCAGAGGAGTCGCATCTGAACAAGGTCCGGAGAATCGGAACCGGGGCTAGAATAGGCGTGATAACGTCATCGGCGGCGTTCAACTACGTTGCGGACGCAGCGAAAACTCTCGGCGTGTCGGTCGATGTATTGAAGCTCGGCTTTCCACATCCACTTCCCAATCGATTGGTCATCGACTTCTTGAAGAACCATGACAGGGTCGCAGTTGTGGAGGAGCTCGAACCGATACTGGAGACGTCAGTGAGGGCGGTCGCACAACACGAATCCATCGGCACGAAGATAGTCGGCAAGGCCGATGGGATCCTTCCGAGAGCATACGAATTTGACCAGGCGATTGTGGCCTCCGGTCTCGCAAGAGCCTTCGGACTCAGAGGCGATGAGGCCAAGGAAGCTGTCATCGATCTTCAGAGCCTGCCTGTCCGGCCACCGGTCCTATGTGCTGGATGCCCGCACAGCGCGGCCTACTTCGCCGTCAACAAGGCGACGAACAGGAAAGCAATATTCGCATCGGATATCGGCTGCTACACGCTCGGGGTCGCGCCGCCGTACAACACGGCGGATCTGCTGGTCTGCATGGGATCTAGCGTAGGAACTGCAGGTGGCCTCGCGAAGGTGAACGAACAGCCAGTGATAGCGTTCATTGGTGATTCCACATTCTTCCATGCCGGCATACCCGGTCTCATCAACGGAGTACACAACGGACACAAGTTCCTGCTGATGATCCTGGATAACAGAACGACTGCGATGACGGGCCATCAACCGCACCCAGCGAGCGACACTGGCCCGTCCTGCTGCGACGTCACGCCAGTTTCGATAGAGGAGGTCGTCAAGGGCTGCGGCGTCAGATGGTTGAGAGTCGTCGATCCGTACGACATCAAGACCACCACGGAGACAGTCAAAGAGGCGCTCAGGCAGGAGGGCGTCTCTGTCATCATAGCGAGGAGGGAGTGCGCCCTGATCGCCAAGAGAGATGAGAAGGGCGCGATCTTGAAGAAGCACGAGATCGACCAAGAGGACTGCAAGAAGTGCAGGACATGTGTCGACAAGTTCCAGTGTCCTGCGATATCGAGCATGGACAAGGTCCAGACAATAGATGAGGCGCTCTGCGCTGGCTGCGGGGTGTGCGCCCAGGTGTGTCCGCACAAAGCCATCAAGGAGACCAGATGATGGTCGACATCTACCTCGTCGGGGTTGGAGGCCAGGGGATCATAACCGCCTCAAGGGTCATCGGGGACGCAGCGATACTCGGAGGAGAGAACGTCCTTCTGAGTGAGACGCACGGGATGGCGCAGAGAGGGGGAGCGGTCGTTTGCACTGCAAGGATTGGAGATGTCCAGAGCCCGCTGATACCTGATGGTGGTGCTGATCTGATTTTATCCTTCGAACTCTTGGAGACCTTGAGATCCCTCTGCAAGGCGAACAGTGGCACTGCCGTGATCACATCGACTGAGAGAATCGTGCCTTTGAGCGTGTCGACACAGAAGCTGAAGTATCCCACAGCCGAAGAGGTCGAGCTCAAGGTTGAGAGGATTGCGAAGAGATTCTTATCAATCGATGCGAGGAAACTTGCCGAGGAGTCTGCCGTGCCCATGTCATCGAACATAGTGATGGTCGGAGCATTGGCCGGCACCGGAATAACGGGGCTCGAGAGAAGACATTTCGAGAAGGCGATCGAGATGAACTTACCGCATTGGGTGCACGAGAATCTGGACGCTTTCGCGAAAGGGTTCGAGGCCACTTCCAGGTGGAATCGAGCCTGAGAATGTTTTAAGACGGCGAAGGGCATTGGCTCCGCTGGGCCCATGGTCTAGCGGTTATGACAACGCCCTTACACGGCGTAGATCACCGGTTCAAATCCGGTTGGGCCCACTCCATGTTGCAGCCAGACAGAGATTACTCAGAATCAACTAAATCGTTTTTGCTAGAATTGATTCTTAGGGTCTTGGATGCTGTGGCAGATAATTGGCCCGCCATCGCCGCCAGCTCCCGCTCGACCTCCTCACTGACCACCACCAGTATGTTCAGGATGAGGATCCCGATTCAGTCGTCCTTGCACCGCATCGGGTCGGAGGTGTTCCCGTCTGTAATCGCCGGGAGATTCCGGATCAATAGCTGGGACCAACTCATTCACAGGCGTCTGCAGTTTCAAATGAGGAATCGTCCGACTAGAGTAGGTGCTAGGCTGACAGCCACTGGCAATCCGTGAGAAGAACAAAGTACTCATTGGTAATTTGCTGACCGAGGAAAGGAGCGTTCCTGAGGGAGACGATATGGGATGGAATTTGTGTACATCCTCATAGTTGTGTATGCACTTGGCATAGTAGAACTATGGGCAGCGATTCC
>JAHIZT010000119.1 GCA_018814355.1 Candidatus Thermoplasmatota archaeon
CCCAGGTGGACACGAACAGGTCTCCTTTCGGTTCGTAATGCTTCAAGTGACAAACTGGGAGCAGGTTGATTGCGCCATTCTTCAGGGTATCTTCAGGGGTCTGGATTATTCGTACCTTGTCCTCACCAAGTATCGAGGACAGGTAGATCCACTGAATCATGCTCATGATCGGAAGATCCACTATTGTGTACGTCAAGGTTGACGATTTGAGCCTCTGGAATATCCGTGCCAGATTCCCGTATCCGCCGCCCCATTCGACGACGTTGTGAATATCCTCGAGATTGCACCCCGTGGTTGCTGAGTACCTGGCCAAATGATACAGGGTGTGAATCGTGTTGTGGGACGTCATGTACTTGGCGTTGAAGAGATACGGGTCGCCCGTATAGTCTTCGGCTAGTAGTTCCCTCAGTCTCGTCTCTGGGATATTTGCTTCTAGATAGGCCAGCTCTTCTCTCATCCATCTTCCGCCGGCAGTGACGAACATCGTCTTGAGAATGGTTGGGTTCCTCAGGAACGAGAAAGGTGGACTGGGCAGGAAGGTGTTTTCCAGATCGGACCTGAATCCATCCCACATTGGCGTGGTGAAGAAACTCACATCGCAATCACGGACTGCATCGTAGGTTCCAAGAAACCTCTCACTCAACTTCATGAAGGCCGTCATTTGATTGTGCTTGGCCTGGACCAGATTTCTTCGGGTTCTCATAGTCCGCAATGAGTATGCTCTGATCCGGAGGCTCCAGAGTAAGTTTCTTGGGATCTCAGGACTCATTCGGGTCACTTCCTTACATGGACGCGGTCAGATCGGGTCGTAGGCGCTTGAATGCGAATGGATAGATAAGACTTCTCTTCTGATGTTACCTGGACTTGACAAGGGAATGACTGGCTCCTCGAATTGGAGGTTCCTCGGCCTCGACGCGCACGCCAGGCCTTACATAGCGATCGGAGACGGGTGCGAGGTCGTCCGCGCGGAGGTCGACGACTCGATCATAATGGACAACACGGTCATCAATGTCGAGAGGAAGATCGTCCGCAACATGATAGGCAAGGGGTCGAAGATCCTGAGCGCGAAAGGGATCCTCCCGAAGGGCGAGAGGCTCGTGGTCGGCGAGAACTCGACCGTGCTTCTCCAAACGACGAGACGCCCCTCACTACAAACATGTATACTCTTGGGGGCAAGACAGATAGAGTAGAAATGCCCATTCATGCACAGAGGGGAAATGCGATGAAGTGCGAAAGTTGCGGGATGGCGAACTCTGAAGGGATGAAATTCTGCGGCCTCTGCGGCAGGCCATTGATGGTTCCTCCGGTAGTGCCCGCGGATGGGAGATCGAGGAACTGCATTCAGTGCGGCCGCCCAATCGGCTGGGACGCGTTCATCTGTATGTACTGCGGACATGATTACAAGGCGAAGCCCAAGCCGGGGACGGAGGGCCATCTGTTGACTGGCGCGATCCTGACTTTGTTGGCCGGGATCATGGGTATCGCGCTGCTGCTGGCGATGTCTGGAGGTTTCTACTCCTTCTGGTACGATTCGCTCCGTGTACTATCCTTCTCGTGCGGGATCTTGGGAGTCATAGGAGGCTACGCCGCCCTGAACCGAAAGTGGTTCCCGATCGCCGTCCTGGGCGCGGCGGCATCGATCTTCACCCCTGCGTTCTTCTTCGCGGTGCCCGGGCTCATATTGATAGCGAACTCGGCCACCCGATTCAAGGACTATGCGAACAACAAGTGACTGAAGGGAACGCGTGTGATCGGAGGATGTTGATGGCTTCGGAACCGAGGGGCGTTTCCCGCGACGTGTCCAGGAGAATGAAGGTCGTCATCGTCGCGATGCTCCTGATCATTCTGCTGCCCACGCCGATATTGTCCTCGCCCACCGCGAAGATCGTCATCGTGGTCAAGAACACGGACACGGAGTCGTCAGTGACCGTCAGTGTCCGTCTCAACGAGGGAAATTACGGGAATCAGCTATCGGTCCTCCAGCCTGGCGAGGAGATCAAGTCCTCCTACTCTGTCACGCCGGGGACACACGACCTCCAGATCTATTACTGGTACGAGGGCAACATGAGCTACTACTACCAGCACTTTGTCTCGCGTACGTACACCCTGTGGCCGTTCGAGACCGAAGAGGACAGAGTCAATCTAGCCCCGCCGCTCGGTACTTGAACGGGGCAGCTAGTCTAGCGATAGGGCGACTGGTCGACCGTGATCGTTATCGATGGGGTGGTTTCGTCGTGTCTACGCAGGCGACCATCGCACACACATCCGCGCGATTCGACGCGTCATGCGATAGGCATTGCGGCCGTTGTCTCCCTTGAGTCCCTCGTTCTGCTTGGACTATACAAAGGCGGCAATTCCTTAAGTAGGGGCTGATGCAATTGTCGTTCGTGAGGAGGAGGTCGGCGTGAGGTCGATAGGCCTTCTCACACATTCTTGCTGAAATTGGATCAAGAAGCGGGCAGTCAAAGAACCTGATCTGCTACAAGGAGACAAATTCCTTAAGTATCAGGAGCGTCAATCATTGATTGCGAGGAGGAAGATGGCGTGATGCCGTTACCCCTTCTCGCATTTTTATCTCTCTACCAAACCATCCATCCGATCAGGTTCCCTGTGCTGTTTCTCTCAAGCCTCGGCAATCAAGGAACACAATACGCTACAAGGGTGCCAACCTCTTAAATACGAAGAGGGCCAATCATCAATTGTGAGAAGGAGGGCGTCGTGATGTCGCTAGGCCTTCTCACTTTTTCTTGTGATGCTGCCGAACCATCCAACCAATGATGTCTTCACTTTCGATTTTCTGCATTCGTGGCAGAAACTCCGTTCTGAACGCTTCTGCCTTGTCGGTCTTGGATCCCGTCAACGATGCGGTATGACCCAGATAGTGCAGGGCGCAATTGGCGATGACGTCAGCAGTCTGCAGCCCTCTCCAATCATGAGAAAGCCCACCCAATGCTGCCGGAACCAGTCTTTCGCTCCTCGGAGTCTCGTCACGGACAGACATGAACCTCGCGATACTGGCGCTGAAGTCCTGAAGTTCTTGCCTCTCAGAGATATCCCAGATTATCAGACTGTGATCGGGATGGTGATAACCCGTGAGAAGGCGGGCGTTGATTTCCTCCAGAAGCATTTGTCGCGCAATGTCTTTGGGTTTTGGATTTGAGGTGGGAAGGCCTCGGGGCGGAGAAGATCCAAATGAAGCCGCAGCCCCCCACAGTTGTGCACCAGTGCGGTCCAGTACATCTCCTAGGTCCTTCACGATTTCCAAGATCGTAGATGTTGGGTGCAGATATTTCGACATAGAAGACCCCTTTAGCTCTCCTATATACGGACTGAAGTGGCTGGTGAGTATTCGCCGAATGCCTTCGTCCAGGTCAATGGTCTGGTCAAAGGCCACGGAGACTGCGGCACTCACCCAGTATCGGTGTATGTTGTCTGTTGGAGAACCGCTGCCAGACTCGTCAATGTATATCGCGTCGCTGTAGGTCGCCATGTTCTCAGGATGGAGCGGAGCGGGGCATCGAGTGATGATGGTGTGGACTACAGGTAGTCGGAAGCAATTGCTCGCGAGGATGCCGCTCCTCGGTTCAGATCGGGTTCCAGAGTGGAAGCGGTCGAAGAGACGGTATTGTTTCGCGTCGAACAATCAGGGCCGCTGTCCTTGGTGGCTTACCCTCGAAACTTATTAGACACCGCAGCGATTCCGTCGGCGATGATAACATGCCTGCCATAACAGTCCAAGCGGAGAACCTTGTCAAGGTCTACGAGGACGGGACGCAAGCCCTCGACAAGCTGTCTCTCACGGCCTTCGAGGGAGAGATCATGGGCCTGATAGGCCCGAACGGGGCCGGGAAGACCACGGCCATCAAGATCATGGTCGGCCTGCTCAGGCCGGATTCCGGCAGGGTGACAGTGCTCGGCCACGACATCCTCGCAGACCCGATCGAGTACAAGTCGGGCGTCGGCTACATGCCCGAGGCGCCCGCTCTGCCCGAATACCTCACCACCTATGAGTTCCTGGGATATGTCGGAAGAGTGAGGAACATCCCCAAGGACAAGCTGGCCGGGCGTATCGAGGGCCTCATGCGCGAACTTGACCTTATGCCGAAGGCGTACTCCACGGTGTCGACTCTGTCAAAGGGGATGCGGGCTAAGCTCGCGTTTGCCGCGGCCACGATCCACAACCCGAAGCTGCTGATACTCGACGAGCCCCTGCTGGGGATCGACCCTGCAGGGCAACACCTCATCAAGGACAGGCTTGCCGACATGGCCAAGGTCGGGTGTTCGATCCTTGTGTCGACGCACCAGCTCGATACCGCAGAGAGGCTCTGCTCCAAGGTGGCCATCATAAACAAGGGCAGGAACGTCATCACGGGGGACCTCGCGGGGCTGAGGTCCCAGGCGCATGCGGGGGAG